>NZ_JBSFWT010000060.1:0-46410 GCF_053594975.1 Streptomyces sp. NPDC002537 | reverse complement strand
TGAGACTTCGAACACCTCCCTCAACGGCACGGGAGCCTCGTGCGTTGCGGAGACCGATCCCGTCACCCGATCAGTGGTCACGCTGAAAGAGCTCACTGACACGAAAATAGAGTGAACCGTGCAGCTCAGGCCGCTGTGATCGGTTCGAAGCGGACGGTCAGGCCGAGGCTGTTGGCTTCCCTGGTCATGCGGCGCATGGCGCGTTCGGGGTCGCGCTTGGTGAAGTAGTCGGCGCCGAGGTCACGGTAGGGGGCCTTGTCGCGCAGGACGTGCCAGATCGCGATGGCGAGCTTGTGCATGACGGCGACCAGTGCCCGTTTGCCGCCCCTGCGGGCGGAGATACGGGGGAAGAACGCAGCGAGGTAGGAGTTCTTGTCCCTGATCGCGGCCATCGCGGCGGTCCCGAGCAGGCATTTGATGTTGCTGTTGCCCGGGCGGGTCCGTCCGGATCTGTTCACCCCGGCCGACTCGTTCTGGCCCGGCAGACGCCGATCCAGGAGGCAAGGTGCTGGGCAGAGGCGAACTGGGCCATGTCGCCGCCGGTCTCGGCGATGATGACCTCGGCGGCGAGACGGCCGATGCCGGGGATGGTGTCGAGGTTGTCCAGGTCCTGCTGCCGTTCGGCCAGCAGCGCGGCGATCCGGCTGTCGAACAGGGCAGTGCCACTGTTGAGACGGTCGATCTCGTCCAGGTAGTGGCGGACCATGAACGCGTGGTGGGCGGTGAACTCGCCGTCCAGGGCCTCGATGAGAGCCGGGATCTTGTTCCTGGCCTTGCCGCATGCCAGATCCGCGAGACGTTCAGGTTCCCGCTCGCCGGCGATGAGAGCCTCCAGGATGGCGCGTCCGGTGACGCCGACGATGTCGCTGAGGACCGAGCTGATCTTCATTCCGGTGTCCTCGAGTTCCTTCTCCAGCCGCTGAGCCTCACGGCCCGCGGCGCGGACGATCTCGGTCCGCGCGCAGACTCGCCCGGATGCTGCTGACCAGGCCCGACAACCTCAAGGCCGAGCATCACGAGCTCTTGGACAAGCTCACCGCCGCCTGCCCCGAGATGACCCAACTGACCACCTGTATCAGGGACTTCGCTCAGCTGCTGACGCCTCGCGCCGGAAATACCGACGCGCTCACGCGCTGGATCACGAAGGTCCGCAGAGCCGGCCTGCCCCACCTGCATGCCTTCACCTGGGGGCTGGAGCGGGACCTCGACGCTGTGATCGCCGCGCTCACACTTCCGTACAGCAACGGCCCGACCGAGGGCGCCAACACCAAGACCAAGCGGATCGCACGACAGATGCACGGACGAGCTGGCTTCACCCTGCTCCGTCACCGCATCCTCCTCGGATAGCAGCACGCTCTGTCACCACCGAATGTGAGAGAGGGCCGTTCTATTTACAGGCCCTGTCAGACCCCGTCAGCCAGATCATGGCCGTCGTCCTGGGTGGCGGCGGGCGCCCCGGAGCGCGTGCAGGCGTATGCGTGCGCGTCGGGTCTGGGCACGGGTGTGCCGGAGGGTGGTGCGTGTGAGCTCGGTGAGGATGCCGAGGTGTTGGGCTGCACCTGTCGGGCGGGCGAAGAGGAGGAGGGAGATGAGCACGAGTGCGCCTCCTGTAAGGGCCTGCACGGCAGCCTGGAGATGGCTCATGGTGCGGGGTGCGGGGCAGGCATAGGTGAGCAGGGTTGCGGCTGCTGCTCCGGGGAGGCACGCTGCCGTGATACGCAGGTGGGCGTTGACGGGGCCGCGCCCGGGGGGTGTGGTCTGTAGTGGCAGGACTGGGTGCGGGGCGTCGTCGGTGTCGTGGGCCGTGGTGTGTGTCCGGCGGGCCAGGAGGGCAGCCGTGGCTACGGCTCCGGCCAGGCAGGCGCAGGTGTGGGCGCTGGCCATGCCGATGACGGCCCAGCGGGTGGGTAGGAGGGTGCAGGCCAGCGCGCTGCCGGTCACGTTCAGGGCACTGATGCCGGTGGTTAGCAGGGCGGGGGTGCGGGCGTCTCCCAGGGTCTGCAGCGCGCGGGCGTAGGCGTACTGGAGGGACAGGGCGGGCAGGCCGGGGGCGAATGCGGTGAGGGTTTGGGCGATGACCAGGCAGTCCGCAGCCGTGGTGCGGCCGTATCCGTAGGCCAGGGTGGCCAGGTGTGGGGCGGTGGTGCCCAGGATGAGGGTAATGGGGACGAGGAGGCCGGTGAGGGCGCGGCTGAGGTGGGTGAGTCGTTGGCGAAAGGCTGCGGCGTTGTGGTGCAGGGCTGTGCGAGTCAGTGCAGGGAGGGCTGCGGTGGTGAGGGAGACGGCGATGACGCCGTGGGGGACGATCCACACCTGGTAAGCGTTCAAGTAGGTGCTCAGTCCCATGCCGGTGTCCAGCTGCTGGCGGGCGGCACGCTGGCTGAGCCGGGTGGCCATGCGGGTGATGGCCCAGAACGCGACCTGACTGGTGGCGACAGCGGTGCAGGCCCAGCCCGCTGCGCGGGCGAGACGGGCCAGGCCGTGTCCGCGCCAGTCGAACCGTGGTGTCCAGGTGTAGCCGGTGCGACGAAGAGCGGGCCACAGGGCCAGGGCCTGCACCGCGATGCCCAGGGTGCTGCCGAGCCCTAGTAGGGCTGCTTGTCCGCCGGTGAGTTCCTGCGGTGTGGTGGTACGGGTGAGGATGATGAAGGTGGCGAACACCGCGATGGCGATGAGGTTGTTCAGTGCCGGTACCCAGGCTGTTGAGGTGAAGCGGTCATGGGCGATGAGGATCTGGCTCAGGAGCGCGAACAGTCCGTAGAAGAACAGCTGGGGTAGGCAGTATTGGGCGAGTGAGACAGCCAGGTCCAGCTGTCGGCCGGTGAATGCCGTGGCAACGGTGTGGGTGAGGGCGGGAGCGGCAAGGACGGCCCCCGTGGTGGTGATGGCCAGGGCGATGGTACCGAGAGTCAGCAGCCGGTCGCGGTAGCCGGCGCCACCGTCGGGGGCGTGGCGTGCCCGGATTAGTTCAGGGACGAGAACGCCGTTGAGGGCGCCGCCCAGCAGCAGCATCAGAAGGGTGTTGGGCAAGACGTTGGCGACGGCGTAGGTGTCGCCGAGCAGGGATGTGCCCAGGGCGGCGACGACCATGGAGTTGCGGACGAAGCCGGTGATGCGGCAGACGAGAGTTCCCAGGGCCATCACCGTGCCTGCGCGGGTGCAGGTGTGCAGGTTTTCCTGCTGAGGCCTGTCCAGGGCCATGCCTTTCAGACGCGGTCTCGGTGACATCGGACCGGTCCTGGGGGGCCGCCGGGCGCCCGGAGCCTCCAGGGAGAGGACGCCGGTTGCCTGGTGAGTTTGGTGGTGTGCCACCAGTGTCGCTGTCGCCAGTAATGAGTGGGCCCCTTTGTACTGTTGCTGGGGGTCAGGAGCCGCATTGGCATGCCAGGGCCTCTTCTGGGTCTGTGGGGGTATGGGCCCAATGGGCGATCCGGATCAGAGCAGCCGAGGTCAGTCGGTGCAGCAGGGGACTTAGGAGGAGCACCGTGGTGGCACAGAACACGCCCGAGGAGAAAACGGCGGCGGTCGCAAGGTGCGGCTTGCGTGGCATGACGTGTTCCCTTGAACGAGGGCCAGGAGGCCCGTAGGTGCCGTTGGCAGCTCCAGTCCGTGCTGGTGCTCAGGCATTCCCGTCGTGGTAGCCGCGCCGTTGGAGGGCGAGGGCTGGGCGGTGTAGGAGGGTGCCTTTCGTGCGTTGCCACCAGGCGGTGATCCGGGTGGTGAGGGTGGTGGGGGAGGTGGTGTTCCAGGTAGACCAGTCCATGTTCCAGCCATTGAGACCGTTGTCGGGGCGGACGGTGGGTCCGGTGGATCCAATGACGATGACGAGGTCACCCGGCAGGGAGTGCTCGTAGAACCAGGCGGCTGGGGTGTGGAGGTTGCTGGTGCGGGTGTCTTCGAGGCCGATGCACCCGTGAGAAGTGTTGGCGGTGCCGAAGACACTGTGGGTGGCCCAGTAGTTGCCATGGACGTAGGTGCCGGAGTCGGACAGGCGCATGGCGTGGGGGACATCGGGGATGTCGTAGCCGCCTGCTGCAGGGCTCTGGGGGAATCCGACGGTGCTGCCGTTCATGCGCACGGTGGGGTATTTCTCGGAGATGACCATGATGCCGTTGTAGGTGGGGTGGGCAGGAGAGCCGGCGCTGATGGGCAGAGTGCGTAGGGGGATGCCGTCGCGGGTGACAGTCATCTTGTGGGCCTGAGCATCGACGGTGGAGATCTGGGCAGGGCCTGTGGTGAATTGCGTGGATTCGGTCTGGATTCCTTTGACCCCAGGGGCAGTGGTGACGCCGTCGAGGTCGATACGGACGGTGATGCGGCTGTGGGGTCGCCAGAAGGTGGGGGGGCGGAAGTCCAGGCGTCTGTCACCGAACCAGTGTCCGACGGCCTTCTGGCCGCTGCTGGAGTGGACCGTGATGCGCGAGCGTACGGCGTCGCGGTAGAGGACCGGTTTGTCGAAGGTGAGGGAGACCGGCATGCCCACGCCGACGACGGCGCCGTCCTGGGGCGTGCAGGAAACGGTGGTGCTGTGCTGGGGATCGCTGGTGGTGAAGGAAGCGGTAGCTGTACGGGGCGTGGCGCTGCCGTCGCCCTTGGCCTCGGCGGTGAGGGAGTAAGTAGTGCCTGGAACCAGGCTTTTGTCCGGAGCCCAGGAGCGCCGGTCGGCTGTGTACGTGCCGGGGATGGCAGTCCCGTCGCGGGCGGTCATGTGTACTCGGGTGAGTTCGCCGTCGGAGACCTTGACCCGTCCGGAAGCAGCACTGATTCCGGCGCCGGTCGAGCAGTCTTTCTGGGTGAACTCGATGATGGGCCCAGTAGTGTCTTCGCCGGTGCTGATCGTGGCCTTGCCATGGGCGGTGTCTCTTTCTTTCTTCATCTCGCACAGGATTAGATTCACGACGAGAAGCCCGCACAGGGCGATTGCCGCGAACACGTACTTGCTGAGATTCGTCACGTGCCTCTCCAGGATGGGCCGTCGCAGTGGTGGGCACTGCGGCATTGGCTTGCTGCGCGTGTTGGGCAGTGCAGGTCAGGGCTGATTGTGTGTTCCCGGGACGGTCGTCAGATGCTGCTGGTGACTGAGCGCGGGACGGCGGGTAAGCGGGGCGATTCCGATGGTGGCCTGTTCGCCGGAGGTGCGCGGGGGACACGGGCGGGGCTGCCAGGGTCCGGCAGAGGACGCTGGCACGCCGCCGTCAGCGCTGGTACCGGTGGGGACGGAGGGCGCGCGTGAGGACGGCGGTGTAAGGGGGTAGGAGCAGATGGCGTTGGCAGGGCCGGTGAGGCGCGCCTGGCGGGCGGGGTGCGCCGGGGCGGTCAGTCGCCGGTACGTTCTGGAGGGGTAGGTCCTGCGCGAGTGTTGTGCTCCTGGCTGCTGGCGAGACGCATCGTTTACGCGGTCCTATGGCCAGACTCTGTGACTGAGATGGCGGGCGGAAGCGGGCAACTGGGTGGGTGCGAGTCGGGCGGTGAAGGAGACGGTGGCTTGTCCGGCGTTTCCTTCGACGGTGGCGATGTGGCGTCCGAGGCGGGCGCCTGCCTGCCACCACAGGGTCCCGTAGCCGAGGGTGGCGTCCCGTCCTGGGCTGCCGTGGGAGAGGTCGATCTGTACGGCGAAGGCTGTGGCAGAGGAAAAGAGCAGGGGGTGGTGAAGGAGGTTGGTGCCGGGGCGTTGGTCGTGGGAACGCGAAGACCTGCACTCCCAGATGATGGTGGGACCGCTGGTGTCGGTGGAGACGGCGACGGTGCCCCATGGACGGGGCCATTCGCCGTCGGCGGAGTGTCGGGTGATGAGTCGGACGGCGCTGACGATGAGGTCGTAGCGGCCTGGACGGGTGGTGACGCTGGCCCCGGCCATCACGGGCTGATGGTTGCTGTAGTCGGTGTACAGGCGGGTGCCGGAGTTCCAGGGAGTGCGGGAGACGAGGACCCGGCTGTTCCAGCGTGAGGGGTGAGCGTGCCCGCGGCGCAGGAGAATGTGGTCGAGGTCCTGCGCGGGTCTGCGTGAGCGGGCAGGGACATCGGCCTGGCGTCGTCGGGCGAGGGTATTGTTGGTGGTGTCGAAAGAGTACGGCCAGCCCAGTTTCGCGGTGGGACTTTCTGCGTGAAGTGCCGTCAGTGCGCGGGCGTGTTCGCTGCTGCCGTAGGCCGTGTTCAGGGTGCCGGCGATGACCACCATGTCCTCGGGTGGCATGGTGCCGTTCTTCTCCTGTTCCATCAGGAAGTCGGCGAGGCAGGCGAGCTGGTGGCTGCGGATGTTCCTGGAAGCCGCGTCCTGGCCACTACGCAGGTGGGTGCCGACGACGTGCAGGCTGCTGCGGGCGGTGCGCACAGCTGCGTAGGTGAATCCTCTCTTCGGGCTGGCGCCTGTCTTCGGCGACCTCGGGTAGAGGTGATGTTCGGCGTGTGTGATGGTGTGGCGGCTCACCACGGCGACCCCCGTGCTCACGGTACCGGTGTGCGCGCAGAACGAGTCGATAGCGGGGGCCTGGTGGGTGAAGCCGTGGCGGGCCAGGCACTGCAGCAGACGCAGCGAGCTGTCTGTCTCGAAGAGGCCTTGGAGGATGATGACGCTGGCGCCCTGGAGGAATCCTGCCGCAGGGATCAGCCGTGCCCGGCGAGTGTTGGCATAGCTCTCTTCCCCAGGGCAGGGAAGGGTGAAGGCAACGTTGTAGCTGATGATTTTCCAGGTGTCGAGGTGGTTCACCGGTCGGCCTCTCAAGCAGTGACAGTCCCGCCATGGGCCAGGTCGTGGCCTGCACGTTGTGCCTTGCCTTTGCCGTGCCCTTACCTGGGCGGGGCGAGGCAAGCGGGGTCGTGTGAACCGTTCTGGCGGGGGCGTGGTCTGGCCGCTTTCCCGAGCCGGGCCCGCAGGTGTGCATGCTGGGCGGTTCGCTCAATGGCAGGCGTTCTGTCTTGTCTGCCACTGTCGTGTGGTTCCTACGGCGGCTGGTTAGCTGGCGGTGTGGTGGTCTCGTTATGGGTGGAACTTTGGCGGTTCAGCCGGGCAGCACCCGGACCTGTTCGGCCTGGACGCCTCGTTCGCTCTCGACGATGGTGAATTCGACTTTCTGGTTCTCTTGGAGGAAGCGGTAACCGGGCATGTCGATTTGTGAGTGATGAACGAAGAGGTCGGGCCCTTCCTCGCGGGAGATGAAGCCGTAGCCTTTTTCGGCGTTGAACCATTTTACTTTTCCAGTGGCCACTTGCTGTGCCTGCCTTGCTGTGTGGGGAATTGAGTGGAACTTGGGGTGCTGGCGGGTGCGGCTGCATGCCGATAGAAGAGCATGGCTTCCTGGCTCCTTGCTGTGAGGGGCCTCGCGTTTCCCGGACAGTCGTCTGACGGTTTCTTTCACGCGGTGATGCGCAACTTCTGGTGCTCGGCGTGGATTTCGCGGGGAGGGCGGTATTCCACTGCCGAGTGAAGGCGTTGGTGATTGTTCCAGAATTCGATACACTGGGTGATGTCCTGCCGGGCGGCCTCGCGAGTCAAGTACGTGACCCGCGATACGCGTTCATCCCTCAGAGCTCTGAAGAATGATTCGGCCATAGCGTTATCGAAGCAGGTCCCGGTGCGGTCGGCTGACCTGCGGAGCTGAAGGCCCTTCAGGACCTCCATGAACTCGTCCCCGATCCGCGGGCGGGGACGGGATTGGGCGGCTTTCTTCGCGCAGGGCTCGCAGGTCCAGGTGGCCCTGCAGCAGTTGGCGCAGGATCTCCTGGCCCCGCACGTCGAGGAGTTCTTCCAGTTCATCGTGGGTCAGCACGCCGCACTCCGGGGCGGCGAGGTCGGCAACCAGGGCGGTGAAGAAATCAGTCGCGCAGTCAAAGGGGTCAGCTTGCCGAGGGCATGTCGTACGGTCCCATCGGGCTCTTCTTCCGAGGGCGTTGGCACCTTCGAACCTAGGGAGAAGAGCCCGCCCGCGCTACGGCCTCACGATTCCGTTCCGTCCGGCTGCCGTTCGGGCAAGGCGAACCGGCCCGGCCCGGCCTCGACCAGCCAGCCCCGCTCCACCAGCCGCTTCAGTTTCGACCGCAGCCCCTCGACCTTCGACCTGTCCACGCTCAGCCCGGCCGCCTCGGCCACCCGCATCGCCTGCAACGGCCCTTTGGCATCAGCGATCACCTCAACGAGATCCTGATAGGCACCCGGCAGCACCGACACACCAAGGCCCGAGTGCCAGGGCGGCACCGTCTGCACCCCGATCGGAGAGCCATCCCCGAACCCGGAATCCGCCGCCCGGTCTGCTCCGGTTTCCGTTTCCCGATCCTGTCCGGCAGCCGCCGGATCCGCATCGGTCTCATCGAGGATCTCGCCAACCATTTCCCGGGCGATCTCCAGCCGGGACAGCCGCCCCTCGGCCTGAGTTAACGTTTGCGCAACTCCGCGATGTCACGCTGGAGTTCGTTCACCTCTGACCGGGCCGCAGCCTCACGCCGACGCAGTTCCTCGAGCAGCGAACTCATCGGGCATCTCCTCGCTCCCTCCCAGAACGGTAGGAGAAGTCACCCCTTCACAACAGATCAACACACAACTTCCCAGGCCACCGGTCCCTGCAAGGGAACTACACCCAGCCGGCTTCACCCTCCTTCGCCACCGCATCCTCCTCGGATAGCAACACACCCCGTCACCTGGCGCGAGGCTGGGTCAGTCGTGGCTCTCGCGGTGCTCGTGGCAGCGTCTGGCGGGACGCCACATCCAGCGGGGGGCCCTGATCCGGCGCCACGCGTTGGTCAAAGAGAGGCGGCCGCGCCGTGGCAGGACCGGGGTGTGTGCGGTGTGCTGCCTGGTCATGAGGAGAGTGGGACCGGGCCGGGCCTGGTGTCCCGGCTCACGGGCAGAGTGCTGCGGGCCGCGTCGGCCGGGGACCAGGGGCGTGACGTCCTGGTCTGGCTGGGGCGTGCGGGCAGCGGACCGGCGGTTGCGGCGGATACGTTCGGTGCGAAGGACGTGGTCCTCGAGGTAGAGGTTGGTTCTGCCTTGCCGGGCTGTGGGGACAAGGTAGCCGCGGCTTGTCCATTGGCGGATGCAAGCGGGGGTCACCTGAGCCACGACTGCGGCTTCCTGTGTGGTGAGGAGCCTGCGGCGGGGGGAGTCGCTGTCTTGGGCGGCGGCAGCAGCGCGTCGGCGTGTGGGGGGCATGGGGACCTCCGTGAAGGGTTGGGATCGCCTGGTCCGGGGGCGACGTCCCGGAGAGTTTCCGGGAGAGCAGGCAGGGGCGGTGGTGTGCGGTGGGACTGGGGCACCGACGGCGGTGTGCTCCGCACGTAGCCGGGGAGTGCCGCAGGTTGTAGCAACGGCCGGGCATCATGGCAGGCGCAGGGCACGGGGATTCTGCGCTGGAGGGCTGTGGGGTAGCTAGGGAGGTTGACCTGGGTGCCGCCTTGCGGAAGGGGATGCGTGGAGGGCCGGTGTCCTGGCTGCTGCCTTTCGGGTATCGGCGGCATCAAGGGATGCGGCTGTGGCAGGAACGGCAGGTGGTTCCTGTGGAGTCCTGGTACAGGGCGCGCAGGTCGCACACCGGGCACGGGGTGCTCAGCCGCTGGGGTGTGCTTTCCTGCTGAAGGAGTTGCACAGCTCTCAGGTAGGAGTTCCAGACGGCTTGGGGGTGGTCCGGCAGGACCGGGGGCTGCAGAGATGCGGGCATGGACCGGGTCAGTTGGCGGCACAGGTGCTGCAGCAGGTACCCGGGACGGACCGGGGTCGTGGGCAGCGCTCGGGGGAGTGCGTACAGGGCCCAGGCGTGGACGGTGCGGACGGTGTGGTCGGCGTGGGTGAGCAGCGGCATGTTCAGCGGGACGGGGACGGGGCGGTATTTCCAGGGCAGGGGAGCGGGGCGGGCTGTGGCGGGGGTGCGGGAGGCGGGGTGGGGGAGTTCGGTGTGCATCTGGACGTAGAGGGCGGGCAGGCGGTCCAGGGCTTGCCGGAGCCGGGCGATGCAGGTGGAGCATGCGGGGAAGGACGGGGCGTCCTCCTGCAGGGGCGTGGCGCAAACCAGGCAGGTTGCTTCCATGTGTGCTGTGGTTCCCGGAGGGATGGGGCACTGCAGAGCAGTAGTCATGGGGACGGTGGGGCGGTCGGATGAATGCTTGAGAGCGTGAGAGTCGGCTGTCTTTGGTGCACTGGTTTTTCTCTTATGGGGGCGGTGATCTGTGTTCCGTATCTGGTGTGCTCTGGCCTCTGGGAGGCGGGTGCCTCCCAGAGGCCAGGCCCGCGCCGGCCGGTCGTGGTGGGACCGGCGCAGCTTGTGGTCCGTCCGCAGACTGCGTGTGTGCCCGGGGCCGCGCGTTACCGGGCTCAGGCGGTTGCGGGGACGGGGTGAGAGGCATTCTGGGCTTTCCCTGCCTGGGTGTGTGTCTGTGTCGGCCTGGCAGGGCTTGCTCACCGTGGTTGCCGGTGCGGGGGCACGGGAACATAGCCGCCTGGCAGCCGTCCGGGCCGGAGAGGGCGCCTGGCACGGTGGCGGAGGGCCGGGTCCTGCTGCCTGCGGTGGCGCAGGGAGGTGAGCACCGGGCGGACAGCAGGACGTTTCGTGACTCGGCGCACAGGCCGAGGATGGAAACCGGCCGCTGTGGGCTTTCGTGGCAGCAAGGTCATGGTGCCGCTGTGTGACCCGGTGAGGGGGACGAGGATGTGTGGGCGGGATACAGGGGTGGCGGGGCCGGCTGTTCGGGGGGTGGGCAGCAGGCGTCGAGGTCGGTGAGTTCGGCGGGGGTGAAGGAGAGGTGTTCCAGGGCGGCGCGGGCCTCGGCGAGATGGTGCGGGCGCGTGGCGGTGATCAGGGCGGAGGTGATGCGCGGGTTGTGCAGGACCCAGCTCAGGGCCAGCTGTGCGAGGTTCTGCCCGCGGTCTGCGGCGATGCGGGAGATCGCGGGCAGCGGAGGGGCGTCCTCCTGCGGGGGCAGAAATGAGGGGGTCAGTGCGCCGTGTGCCAGAGGGGCGGCGGCAACGCAGCCGATGCCGTTGCGTTCCAGCATGTCCAGGAGACCGTCTTCGATCCACCGGTCGAGCAGGGAGTAGCTGGCCTGGCAGGAGACCAGAGGGATGCCCAGAGTCTGGAAGTGACGCAGGGCGGCGCGGACCATGGAGGGGGCGTAGCCGGACAGGCCGATGTAGAGGGCCTTGCCCTGCTGCACCGCCGAGGCCAGGGCCGTGATCGTTTCCTCCAGCGGAGTGCCGGTGTCGTAGCGGTGGGCGTACAGGAGGTCGAGGTAGTCCAGGCCGGTGTGCAGCAGCAGACTGTCCAGACCTGACAGCAGGCGCTTGCGGGATCCGAAGCCGGGCAGGCCTGGCGGCTGGTTGCCCAGGCCGATGCGGGCGGAGAAGATGAGCGACTCGCGGTGAGGGAGCAGCGCGGGCAGGGCCAGCGCAATGGCGGCGGTGGTGCTCTCGGGGCTGCGTGTACTGGGGGTGACGTCGAAGTGGGAGATGCCCAGGCTCATCGCGTGGTGCAGCAGCGTCTGCAAAGAGGTAGGGGCCGTAGGATCGGCGGCGCAGCTGCCGACGCTGAGGCTGATGGCGGACAGGTGCAGTCCATGGATGCCGCTGCGGCGGTGGAGCATGAGCTCGCCATAGCTGAGGGGCGTGGAACCGGGCATGGCCGTCCTTCGTGCGTGGCTGGGAAGACATGGCGGGGCAATTGCGGCGGCGCTGGCGCCGCCGCCCGTGGGAAGTGCAACGGGTCAGGGCCCGTGTCCCGGAGCGGGGTGAGGCGTGAGGGACTTGAACCCCCGACCGTGGGATTATGAGTCCCGTGCTCTGACCGGCTGAGCTAACGCCTCCTTGCTTCCCCTGCCATTGGGGTGCCGTATCCCGGGCATGGTCCCCGGGGGCCGGACAGGCAAGGGGCGTTGCTGTATTCAGGACATGCGCAGGGTGCCGGAACCGGCGCCCGTGGTGTAGTGCGCGAGTGTGATGCCACGAGCGGCCAGCTGGTGCTGGCATCGCGGGCACGGGCGGGCCAGCAGAGGGGCGCCCGTACGGCCCAGGCGGGCCACGTAGACCACAGCCCGACGCGGTATGTCCGTGGTGCGCATCAGGGCTTCCTCGGCATGGAAGGTGGCATGACGGAAATCCGTCCGGGGGCAGTTACGCCTGCGGTTGCAGGACCGGCCCAGGACCCGTCCGCCTTTGACGAGGACGGCACCTACTTTGAAGCGGCACTCGGAGCGGGCCGCTTCCTTGAGCGCGATCATCAGGTACCGGCTCGTCACCGGGCCGGCCCGCGACGGGAGGACAGGAGCGGACCGGGACGCTGTGCTGCTCATTGCCGGATGCTCCTCCGCTGTGTTGTTGCCCCGGGCTTTGGGATACGTCGATGGGGGTGTGATGCCGGGTGGGTGCCCGGCTGCCTGCTGGGGAGAGAGGGGGAACGCTGTGTGGGCGAGGTGGGATTCGAACCCACAAGCCCTCAAGGGGCAGCGGATTTTAAGTCCGCGGCGTTTGCCGGTTTCGCCACTCGCCCGGCAACACCCCTACGGCTCAGGGGATGTGCTGCCAGCTCTTGCCTGGGGGTGTGCCCGTCGCAGGACGCGGCGTTTCCCGGTGGCAGGTGTGGACCGTGGAAGGCAGGGAGCGTGCGCGCGGTGGTGCTCGGCGCGGGCACGCTCCAGCAGGTCCCGCCACGAGGTGACCTGAGGGCGGCGCTCGAGCAGCTCCCGGCGCCAGTCTGCGGTCGTCCCGCCGAAAATCCCCTCGAGGATGCGTCCGTCCAGCGCATAAGCCAGGCATTCGGTGCTCACCGTGCACATGCGGCAGATCTGGAGTGCTTCTTGCTGGTAGACCTGGCTTCTGGTGGCGAAGAAGTAGGCGTCGCCTTCAGAGAGGGTGCAGGCGCCGCGCTGGCGCCAGTACACATCCCAGGAACGCGCTCCTGCTGCGGATGGGGTCAGCCGTTCCACAGCATCTGCCAGGTGTCGGCATCCGGGTAGCCGTTCGCCCCCATACCGCGCAGGCCCTGAGCGAGCTGGAAGCGCGTGCATGCCTCCCGCAGGGATTCGTCCCAATACCGGCCCTCTTCCCACCCGTTGTAGTGCTCAAGAGCCTCGCGCTGCTCCGGTGCCCACCCCGCTGTGATCAGCTTCAGGCGCAGGAGCAGGATCCAGATGTTGCCTTTGCCAGGGCCGAAATAGGCATGGCCGGGGTACTCGGGAGGCGGTCCCTGCGGCAGCGATCCCCGGCTCGGATGCGGCAGAGCACCCAGCCGACAATTGCCTGGCACGGTGCCCTCGTCTTCCCCGGGACCGGCCTCCGCCCGCCGTCCGCGGGGCAGGGACACCACGGATACCTCACCGAGCCATTGGCAGGTTCGCGGGCACCAGCCTGTTCTGCGGGACGGGCCCGCCGTGAGAGAAGCCAGGACTCTGCGCGCAGCCCGGTTACGGGGGCCGAGCAGGGCAGTACATCGCGTATGACGGGCAGACATCACGACAGTAAATTCCTTACCTTGCGTGGGGGATCCAGAACAACGGGCCGCTGTCCGCCGGAGCACAAATGCAGCAGAAGGCGCCGCGGGGGCAGCCGGGACCAGCGTCCGCTGTCACAGAGCAGGAACCGGCCTGCCACAGGGATGGAGACGAGACCGGGGAAGAAGAGGCGCAGCTGGGGCAGCTCCGGCTGCGCCGGTCCACAGGGCACGAGTGTGTACCTGCAGGGAGGGTGCGACAGGGGAAGAGGGTGGCTACGGGGTGGCTGTTGTCAGGTCTTGCGGGAGCCGTGTCGCGACGGATTCGGGAGTCAGCCAGGCGGCCTCCAGTAAGGTCGATGACACTGGCTTTCGCATGCCACCGCGCCCTTCCTCGCAGGCCGGGTGCGGCCGTCGCTTACCGCCTGTGCAGGCTGTTCGTCCTCGCTTCGCCCGGGTGCTCCGTCTGGACCTGCAGCTTCGCCGACGGCAAGGGCGCGCAGCCATCGAAGAAGGGGAGGGCCGCACGCCGGAGACCCGTTGGTGAGCAGACCTCCTGGCGTCGTTGGCATCGTTCCTGGCTTTGTGAGGTGGCTGTTGCTGTCTTCGCACAGCAGTGTCCGCGCTCACGTGCACAGCCGGATGGAAAGTCAACTCTGTTTGCTGCCCAGGTACATCACCCATACCTGGTCCTTGCGGCGTGTGGCGTCCCACATCCCTCGTTCGAAGGCGGGGTACCCCCCGGTCTTGACGCGAGTGACGATCCGGTCTGCCTGGTGCTGCGAGTACGTGCCGAACAGCACGTAGACGCCTGGTCTTTTGACCGCTTCCTTCGCTGTCTGCGCGGCGCGCAGTTGCATTACACGGGCGTTGAGACGAGGGGGCGGCGGGTCGGAACTGAGGGACAACGTCGTGACCTCCTGGCCGGAGTAGGAACGAGAGCCGTTCCCGGTCGGCGCCCAGCAGGAGTGACGTGTCTGGAATTCAACTTACTTCGCTGACCGGGATGCGCAGAGTCTTCCCCGCACGGCATGGGCAGTCCGTTCTCCTCCGTGTCGGGAACGAACAGCTCACTGGTGTATACACCTAGCACAGAGGCCACGCGCCACGCGGTGACCGGCTTGACGCCGCGCTGGCCGCTTGCCATCAGCGAGATGAAGGCCTGCGAGACGTGAGCCTGCTCGGCGAGTTTGCGCTGGGAAAGGCCCTCGAGCCGTACCAGCTCTTCGAAGCGTTCCGGGTGTCGAAGTCGCATGGAATGCATCTCCCTGAGTCTGACTGCCGGTTAGCGCGCCACGGCCAGTGGTGGCGTCACGGTGAACCTCACCACAGTTATCGCAATCACTGCAATTGCCGCATACATCCCATTCCTGGCGCAGTTATCAATCCCTCAACTTGCCTCCAGCGCCCCTGCCATGAGGAATTCCGCCTCCGCCAGCCCGTGCCACCGCCGGAAGGGAGCTCCGAAGTTATCGCGGAACGTGTAGTCCGTCAGGGGGGACCGGACGCTATCGCTGTACCCCGGCGGTTATGTCTGTGCCTGGGCCCCCGAGTGCGAGCCAGGGAATCGCTCTGCAGCGGATGTGGTGGGCCGCGCTGTCTGGACGCGGCGGGTTCGCCGACCGGACAGCGCCGACCTTACGGGCGCTGCCTGCTCGTTGTGACACTGTGACGGCGCTGGATGCTGTCATAGGCGCGCTTTCCCGCGACAGGAGAACGGAGCTTCCGTTCATTGTGGGTTGGCCGGGGGTGCAGGCTCCGGCTGTGCATGACCGGGCCCGCCGACGCAGCTGGCGCGGGCGGGCCCGGTCATGTCAAATAGCGGGGCTCGGAGTGTGGAGCCGTCGGGCCTGCGGCAAAGCCTCGCCAGGGCCGCTGTATCTGATGCACCTGCCGGAGGCCGCAGTGCAAGAGCTTGCGAATAAATCGTGACACCTAAGGTCGAAACGGTCAAGTGCAAAGGAGTCCGTCCGCGCTGCGCCCGCTGTCACCCCACCGCATGACCTATTAGGAGCGCCGACAAAACGGTGCTTTGATGCCGCAGCCAAGGGTCGTAACCGTCAACCGCCCGCCTGCAGTTGGTGTCACGCGCCCTGCCCCGGTCCGGTGCGGCAACCTGCGGACTGGCTGGGCCTGCGGCATGCCCAACCAGCGGCAGACAGCCGAGGAAGGGAAGCGCCCTGCCAGGCAGTCCAGTAGTGATCCTTCTTGGCGACGCGCCCTGGTCGGCATGCCACCCAGCCGACGGGCTGAAGGCGGCCGGCAAAGACCACTGTGCTGCGCCGCACGGCACGGATGCTGTCGGACAGGGCCGGGTGCTGTCCGGCGGCCGACGCGCACGGATCCCTGCCGCCCAGCTGCACAAGCGGCTCCAGCTGGCGAAGGAGGGGGCAGATGGGCAGAGTGCACGGGAAATTGCCCGGGGATACCAGCGGGCCAGCGGGCCCCTCTGCAGCGTGCGCCCGGCGGATCCCGCCGGCGCACCACCGGGATCCGCCCGGGACCTCACGGAGGCTCCCCAGCGGTCCTGTTGCCCTCGAACCGCTCAAGTCCCGCTGGCTCTGTGCCGCAAGTGCCCGGCGGGGGGCTGAGTGCAGCCGGGCCAGGGCCACGTACAGGAACCCATGCCATCGTCAACCCTGCCGGGCCCATCATCCGGGCCGTGCCCTGCCAGCCCCGCGGAAGGGGACAGCCTGTATGAATGAATTCCGTCAAGACAAAGCTGCTGACGCGGAGTTGTGTGGGCACGGCAACCACAGGGTCCGCCGGACCGTACCCTCAAGACTCGCAGAGGTCCCAGCTCCGACACTCCGGCGCAGAGGTACAAGCAACCGGGCAACCACATCGTGGAGGATATGCTCGTGCCACCTGGCCGGGTCCGTCGTGCGCCGCCGGGCCCAGGTCGACTGCGGACAGCCAGGCAGCGGCTCTCGCAAGGCCGGAACCAGACGCCCCATGCAAGACTACGGCCCCGACCCGCAAGCCCCCCGTGCCCGGCCGCCGCCCTGCCGGAATCGCCCTGTCTCCCGGCCGGTCCGCGCGTCCCCACTCCGTCGGCCCTCGACGACGCACCCTCAGGATGATCATGACAGCGCCATGAATGCCGAAGGCCGCCCCGTCGCCACAACGGGAACGGCCCTCACCTGCCGACCCAAGCCACCACAGCCTCGAGTCGTACACGGGCAGAACGCCATACCCCGGCTCTCGCAGGGCCGCAGGCAAGCACCAGGATAGCCAGACACCCCACCATGCGCAGCCGTACAAGCCCGGTGCTGCCGAACCGGCAGCTTCTCCCCGCACGGCTCCCCCGGATCCTGGGGAGACCACTGAACCATGCACCGCACGCGACCAGCCGCACACCTCCCGCGAACCACCGGCACCTGCCTATCCCATGAGGCCAGCAATGGCACCAGGCTCCTGTCGGCCGTCTGCCCCGGCGGCACCCGGCGCGCCCTCTGCGGCACACCAGAGCCCAGCACCGCACACAACACCCGCGGACGTGCGGCAGCACTTCCCGCACTGCACCGGAATCTCCCTGAGGCGGTCCGGTGACCGCGAACGGCTTCATCCGCCGCGGCCCGATGGCCGCCGATGTCTTCGAACGGCAGTACACCCAGGTTCACAATGCCGTCTTCCGCGACCGCAGGATGTCCTTCAAAGCCAAAGGCATCTTCGGCCTCATCAGCACGCACCGGGACGGCTTCGGACTCTCCATCGAAGCCGTGGTCTCCTCCGGCACGGACGGCACTAGCGCAGTACGCACCGGCCTGAACGAACTCGAAGCATTCGGCTACCTGCGCCGTGACCAGTCCCGGCTGGACGGCCCGACACAGGAGAAACCAACAGCAAGAAAAGGATCCTTCGGACCCGTGGAGTACTACATCACCGACATGCCGGACGGCCTCGTCATCAGCATCCCCCCTCCCCACGACACCACCGGCACCGCACCCGCGCCCTCTCCGTCATGCGAAAACCGCATCACGGAGAAAACCCCCAGGTCGGCACCGCCATGCGATATCCCGCAAACGGACAAACCGTATGCGGCCCAGCAACAACGTAAGAAAACCAAAGCCAAGAACACCCTCTCTCCTCCCGCCCCACCAGCCCCTCCTCACGCCGCCACCCCCGCACAACTGCCACCCGTCGGCCACGTCTCGCACCAGTCAGTCCCAGCCCCCGCCCGGCCCTACAGGATCACCACTCCCACCGCCCATACCCAGGCAGCCGCAGTAGCACAGGCCCTCGCCGCCCAATGGAAGAAAACACACGGCACCCGACCAGGACGCAGGCAACTCGCACAGATCACAGCCGAAGCCAGCGACGCCCTGACAGACGGCGACTCACTGACCTGGCTCCTGCACACCGTGGTGCCCTTCATGGCCGACCGCGGCTACCTGGACCTCGGCCGCGCCAGAACACACCGCCACTGCCCCCGCCCCCAGCAGCCTGCCCCCGCCCCGCCCGCCAGCCAGACCGCCCAGCTCACAGCTCTCGGCATCCAAAGCTCCGGACTCTGACCCCTGTCCCGACGCAACCGCACCCCAGCCAGCCTGCCCCCACCACCGCCACAACGGAAAAACCGGCCATGACCAACCCCGCACCCAGCCCCTGCGACAGCCCAGCACTGCCCGCCTCCTACGAACGGATCCCCCCCAGCGACCGCGAGGCCGAAACCTGCGTCCTCGGCAGCATGCTGCTCTCACCACAGGCCATCACCGACGTCACACGCCACATCACAGGACCCGACTTCTACTGGCCCGCCCACGAACTGATCTTCAACACGATCACCAGCATGCACCACCAAGGAACCCCGGCAGACCCCATCACCGTCGGTGCCGAACTCACCCGACGCGGCATCATCACCCGCACCGGCGGACCCGCCTACCTCCACACCCTGGTGAACACCGTCCCCACCACAGCAAACGCCGAGTACTACGCCGAGATCATCCGCGAAAAAGCAACCCGACGCAGCGGCATCGAAGAAGCCACACGCGCTGTCCAGGCACTCCACAACCCGGACGGCGACGCCCAGGAAATCATCGAAGACACCATCGAACGGATCCGAGCCGTACGCGACCGCGGCCCCCGCACAGACGACACCCCCTCCACCACACTGCGAACCTTCCTCAGCGAAGCCGACGACGAGCCCGCATGGGTCATCCCCGGCATCCTCGCCCGACGGGACCGACTCATCATCACCGCCGCCGAAGGAGGCGGAAAATCACTGCTCAACCGCCAGATCCTCCTGCGCACCGCCGCTGGCCTCCACCCCTGGAAAAAAACCCGCATCCCCCCACAACAAGCGCTGCTCATCGACGCCGAGAACAGCAGATCCCAGATCCGGCCCTGGCTGCGCACTATGCTCACCGCCGCCACAGCCGAAGGCGCAGATGAGACAACCCCAGACCGGCTCACCGTCGCCGCCATCGAGAACGGCCTGGACCTCCACCACCCCACCGACCGCTCCCGACTGCTGCGCATCGTCGAACGCAGCCAGCCCGACATCATCGCCATCGGGCCGCTCTACAAACTTGCCTCCGGCAGCCCCAACGACGAAGAAACAGCACGCGTCCTGATGTCCTCACTGGAAGCCGTACGCGCCGCTAGCAACGGAGCCGCCCTCCTCATCGAAGCCCACGCCCCCCACCGCGCCCCCGGCACCCCCCACCGTGACCTGCGCCCCATCGGATCGTCCCTGTGGATGCGCTGGCCCGAATTCGGCTTCGCCCTCTCCCCGGCCGCACCCCATGGCGCAGGTGCCGACGGCCTTGGCCTGACCGACTGGCTCCCCTGGCGGGGAGCCCGCGCCACGCGGGAGTGGCCGGAGCAGTTCATGCGCGGCACAACCTGGCCCTGGGCAGCCGTCATGAAGATCGCTCCCTAACGGGACCGTGCCGGTCTCGGTGCGAGCAGGACGCACCGCGACGCAGGTCTGTAAAGCTTTCGGTGTAACTGGGTTGGGGGCCTTGGCCCCGGATTTTGAACACGTCTATACGGTTTGGTCCAGGGTAGTTGCTGCTGGTTGGACGTCGTTCTCGTAGGCGATCGGAGATCGCTGACCGAGGCGGGAGTGCCGGCGCCGGGTGTTGTACCGGGTCAGCCAGCGGAAGGCGTCGAGCCGCGCTTCACGCTCGCTCGGCCAGCCTTTGCGGCCCTTGAGCGTCTCCCTCTTGAAGGCGGCGTTGAAGCTCTCCGCAGCGGCATTGTCCGCGCTGGACCCGACCGCGCCCATGCTCTGCCGGACCCCTGCCGACCTGCAGATCTCAGCGAAGGCCCGACTCGTATATTGGGCGAGCCGTGATCGGTGTGCATCACAGCTCCGGTCAGGCTCCCGCGGGTCCGCTCGGCGGCCGCGAGGGCGTCGATGACGAGCTCGGTTCGCATGTGATCGGCGATCGCCCACCCGGCCAGACGGCGTGAGGCGAGGTCGATGACGGTCGCGAGATAGAGCGGCTTCGCACCACTGACCGGCAGATACGTGATGTCGCCGACGTACTTCGTGTTCACTACGGCCGCGGTGAAGTCACGGCCGATCAGATCCGGCGCCTTCGACGTCGCCTGGTCCGCGACAGTGGTCCGATGTCGGCGCCGCAGACGGACTCCCTCGAGCCCGATGGCACGCATGATCCTCGCGACCCGCTTGTGGTTGATCCGTTCGCCCTCGCCGCGGAGTTCGGCGGTGATCCTGGGAGCTCCGTAGATGCCATCGGAGTCCTGATGGACCTTGCGTATCCGGGCTGCGAGCCCGGCCTCGACGGTCTGCCGGGCTGCTCTCGCGGCCGCGGTGCGGCGCCAGTAGTAGAAGCTCGACCGGGAGAGGCCGAGAATGTCGCAGAGCCGCTTCACGCCGTGACGGCGCTGGTGGTCGTCAACGAACTGGCAGCGGTTCACCAGCGCGTCTCCGTCGCGAAATACCGGGCCGCCTTGCGCAGGATGTCCCGCTCTTCCTCCAACTCGCGAATCCTCTTCCGCGCAGCGGCCAGCTCCGCCTGGACGGCGTCACCATCAGACCGCAGAGCGGCTGGCGGTGCGGAGTAGGCGCCGGGGCGGCGCCCGTCGGCAGCCCGGATCCAGTTCCGCGGCGTCTCGGTGTTCACCCCGAGATCGGTCGCGACCGACTTGATCGTCGCTCCCGGCCTCGACCGGTACAAACGCGACCGCGTCCGCCTTGAACTCGACGGGATAGTGCTTCATCCCCACAGGGACTCCGTTCTCCTGGACCATCAAGATCCAAGTCTCTCCGGTGTCCAAAACCCAGGGTCAAGGCCCATCCTGGGCGGGCAGGCCGAGGCCGACCATCTGCGGTTAGCGCTCAGTGAACAGGTCGCGCGGGTCAAGGGGCCAGGTAAAGGACATGGTGATCTCCTCTCACGCCACCACACGGCGACGCCAAAAGCAGGAATGCTTGCTTTAGTTGCCATGGGGCACGATCGTCGAAAAAGCAAGGAATCTTGCGTGAGCGTGAGAGGTGAGGCAAGTGGGTGGCAACGAGATCCGGCGCAGGCCCGGCGGGCGGGCCGCCCGCGTGCGCAAGGCGGTGCTCGACGCGACCGTCGAGGCCCTGGCAGAGGGCGGAACGATCCGCATCAGCTTTGCCGACATCGCCAAGCGGGCCGGAGTGAACGAGACCTCCCTCTACCGTCGCTGGCGCACCCGCGAGAACCTCCTGGTCGACGCCATGCTCACCGCCAGCGACCAGCGCATCCCCGTACCGGACACCGGCTCCGTGCGCGAGGACCTGCGGACCTTCGCCACCCTGGTGGCGGCCTACCTCAACGACCCGCTCGGCGCCGCACTCGCCCGCGCCGCGGTGATTTCAGTGGATGCCCCGGAGATAGCCGAGGCGCGCGAAAGGTTCTGGCAGTCGAGGATCGAACTGGCCGCGGTGATGATCGAACGCGGCATCACCCGGGGCGAACTGCGCCCCGGGACCGATCCCCGCATAGCGCTCGAAGCGCTGATCGCGCCCCTGCACAGCAGAGTACTCATGACGCGGGAGCCCTTGGGCGAAGGACTCCCCTACGTACTGGCCGACTTGGTACTGGACGGTCTGGGAGCGCGGGACACCGGAATCTGGCCCGCTATTCGTTGACGACGCCCCGAGTAGTTCATCCGGCCGCTTCGATGGCGAGATGGTTCCACTGCTCCCAGGACTTGAGCCGCTGTTCGTAGTCCGCCTTGACGAGCGGTAGAGCCACCTTGCCGAACAACGCCCGCAGCGGTGGCTCCTCGGTATCCACCAGCTTGAGCACCACCCAGGACGCTGGTGTAGGCGAGCAGGGCCACCCCCGCCGCCTTCGCAGCACCGGTCACGGCCAGGTGCTGCGCCACGCGCGCTCCCCAGTCGTTGCCGGAGATCAGCAGCACTCGGTCGCCCGCGGCGAAGGCGTCGGCGAGGGTCTCGGGCTGTGCGTAGTCCGCGATCCGCAGTTCGATGCCGCGCTCGGCGATCGCGGCGCCCTTCTCCTTGCTGCGGACGAGGGCCACGATCTGCTCCGCCGGGACCTGTGTGGCGAGCAGGCCCTCGATGACGAGGCGGCCGAGGTTTCCGGTGGCACCGGTGACGACGAGGCTCATGACTGCAATCTCCGTTTCCTCTGGGCTCGCCACCCACCCTAGATTGAGCATGAATGACCGGTAAGTACCCACTTTGAAGTAAGGCACTGGCATGAGCGTGAGCCCGCCGAACCCTGAGCCGTCCAAACACAAGGCCAATCAGGCGCTGGCGCAGTGCCCCTCGTGCCTGGTCCTCGAACACGTCACCAGCCGCTGGGGCGTCATGGTCCTGGCCACGCTGCTCGAGGGCCCCCACCGCTTCAGCGAACTGCGCCGCGCCACCGGCGGCGCCACCGAGAAGGTGCTCGCCCAGACCCTGCAGACCCTGGAACGCGACGGCCTCGTACACCGCCACGCCCAGCCCGTGATCCCGCCCCGCGTCGACTACTCGCTGACCGGCCTCGGCACGGAGGCCGCCGAACAGGTGACGGGCCTCGCGCGCTGGACGAAACAGCGCATGGACCAGGTGCTCGCGGCCCAGGCGGCGTACGACGCACCAAAGGATCGGCCCTGTGCGCCTCACCGGCCAGTGCCGTCCGGCCGCCTGGATCGTTGACCACCACTTGGAAGACCTGAGCCAGAGCGCGCGGCCAGACGACGCTGAACACATCGCCCTGATCATGTGGGCGGTCGGCTACGCCGTGGCGCGTGACACCGACGGCCTGGCCCAGACTCTTCTGGAGATCGGCACCGCCTGCGACGCCGAAGGCACTTTACGAAGTGTGCCTCGGGGCCGCCGCTGTCGTGCGCGAAGTGCTACCGAAGAACTTCGTCGCCCGGCAGCCCGGTGGCGTCTGGCGTTTCGACATGGAAGCCGTCCGCCCTGGGGACGCCGCCAGCCTGTTCGCCCTGTGGTTCATCGCGTAGTTCGCCACGACGACCACGAGACCTGCCGGGCCCTGCACGAGACGCCGCTGCAGGCCGGCGAAGACGACTGCACCGCGTCCGTAACCGCGCTGCTGGTGCGCACCAGCCTGTATGCCCGTCATTCCCTGGGGCTGGACGACGCCGCAGCATAACCTGCGCGACTCTGGCCGGTCAGGACAGTCAGGACCTGCGTCGCGCGGCCGGGTCGCACTCAGCGACGCGCCGTAGACGTCGCCGCAGCAATCCGGTCGGCATACGCGCGGTACGCCTTGCGCCCGGCCGGGGTGGAACCGTCGTCGGCGAGGGCGGCGCACTGCTTCAACGCAACCTGGTGGAGCGCGAGCGAGGCGGCGACGCGTACCGAGTAGCCCTGCCTGCGGCGGATGGTCCGACCGCCGCGCAGCGCTTCGCGGATCTCGGCGACCTTGGTGTCCTTGAGGTGCTCGGCGAGCAGGCCGGGCACGTCGATGGCGTGCGGCTGCTCGGGCGCGGGCACCTCCTCGGCGTCGGCGGCCACGCCGTCGAGTTCCTCCAGGACGTCGCCGACCTCGCGGGCGCCGGCCTCATCGAGCACCCTGCGGATGGTCCTGGGCGCCGTCGCCGGGTGTTGTAACGGGTCGCCCATCGGAAGACCGCGAGCCGGGCCTCGCGGGCCCCGTTCCACCGTTTCCGTCCCTGGAGCGTCTCGCGTTTCATGGTCGCGTTCAGGGATTCCGCGGCGGCGTTGTCCGCGCTGGTGCTCACCGCGCCGCGCGATCTGATCACGCCGAGCTCTGTGCAGACCTGGGCGAACTCCTTCGATACGTATTGCGCCCCGTTGTCGCTGTGGAAGACTGCACCGCGCAGGCCGTCGGCGCTGCGGGCCGCTGCGGCGTCCCTGAGCGCGTCGGTGACCAGCTCCGTGCGCATGTGGTCGGCGATCGACCAGCCCGCCAGTCGCTTCGAGCATAGGTCCAGCACCGAATTGCCAGATAGAGGAACTGGCCGCCTCCGATCGGGAGATAGGTGATGTCGCCCACGTACTTGGTGTTCGGCGCCTGGGCGGTGAAGTCGCGCCGCAGCAGGTCCGGCACCGGTGTCGCCGACGGCTCGGGGACCGTGGTGCGGATCTTCTTGCGCAGGTGCAGCCCGACGATGTTGAACTTGCGCATGACGCGCTCGACACGCTTGTGATTGACCCGCACTACCGCGTCCTTCAGCTCGGCGGTGACGCGCGGGACACCGTAGGGGCCGTCCGACTCCTGGTGGATCCGGGCGATATGTTCGGCGAGCTCGGCGTGCGCCCGGGCCCGCCCGGCCCGCGCGTCCGCGCCGGCCAGCCACCGGTAAAAGCCGGAACGCGAGACCTGCGGCATCCGGCACAGCCGCTTGACGCCGAAGGCGCCACGGTGATCGTCGACGAACTGGAAGCGGCTGCTCACCAGCTGGTCTCGGCCGCAAAATACTTCGCGGCCCTCCGCAGGATCTCCCGCTCGACCTCGAGTTCCTTCACCCTCACCCGCGCCCGCAGCTGCCGGTTCTCCTTCTCCATCGCGGTGGCCTCCACCGCCCCGGGCCAGGCGGTCTGCTCGGCGTCCCGCACCCACGTGCGCAGCGTTTCGTGGTTGATGCCCACGTCCTTGGCCACCGACGCATACGTCCCACCCGGACTGGCGTGGTACATCGCGCCGGCATCGGCCCTGAACTCAGGCGAGTACTTCGACGTCCCCAACGGGAACTCCTGTCCTATGGATCTTCACGATCCAATGATCAGGGTGTCCACGATCACGGGGAAACGCCCGCCTGCTTCGGGACAACGATGATGGTTACGGGGCATGTGTCCGCAACCTGCGGACACATGCGGACAGACGGGCCTGGCGTTCAGTTGGGTGCAAGCGGAAAACTGGCCGAGGGCGTCCGGGTGGCGCAGGGCTTCTACGCCACCCGAACGAACACCCCGCGCACTACTCGAGGTGTATGAGCTCATGCCCTTTGCCCTCCATATGCAGAACCCGGATGACGCTGTACTTGATGCGAGGCTGCGCGCCCAGGACGGACGCAACTACGGCTTTGTCATCCGAGGTTCGTGGGACGGAGCCCTGCAATGAACGCTCAAAGGCCAGGGCAGGCAGCCGTGACCGCTCTCCCGAGAAGCACCTTCAGCAGAAGGAGTCGCAGCCGACAGTCGCCCGAAGCCCAATCGGCGACTCCTTGCAGCACCCTGCGCATCCCAAGCAGGGCCGCACGGGAAGTAGCACCCCTCCTCCAGGGCTCGGGCCGGGGTGCCCGCGACGTGCCGCCAGCACTGGTTGCGAAAAACAGGCGACACCTCACCCAAAATTGCCTTGACACACGCCAGCACATAGAAGAGCGTCCCCTTCCACCCGCTATACAGCGTGCCGATCCACTCCCCGACACGGGGATCGCGACCCCACATACTGTGGCGGAACCGTTGGGTTGCCCATCCGCGGGCGAGGTCGTCCGCGGAGGCGGCGCAGGTGGCGGGGACGTGGTATTCCAGATCCGCGTTGAGGAGTTCATCGGGGTTGAACTCGGGCCCGTACCCGGGCATCAGGCGCAGCTCGATCCGGCCCGTGTTCGCCTTGAGCCAGATCCGGACGGCTTTGCCGCAGTGGACCGGGTGCCGACCGGCGATCAGGTGGACCTTGCGTCCGGCCTGGCGGGCGAGCCAGCCGAGGAAGGTGGTGACGACCTTCGCGATGAACTTCCCGGTGAAGACGCTGAACCACACGGCGCCACAAGAGGCGACCGCGGACATGCTGTTCACCCCGAACCTCCGGCAGCCGACCTTCACGAGCGGGGTCTGCCCGGCCGTGGCCCACGAGCAGCCCGGCGGGGAGGTCTCCGGGCGCAGTCCGCACTGGTCCGCCCAGGCCACGACCGCCTTCTCGCCCTGCGTCCGCCCGGCGATGGCGGGGTACTCCTCCTGGAGCCAGGCGGTCACCTTGTCCTGCTGCTGGTGGTAGGAGCGGCGGGCCGGGCGCTGCGAGGTGAAGCCGTGCTGGCGCAGCCACTCGCCCACTCCGCGCTCGGTCATCACCACCCCCGCCGCCATCCGGACCAGCTCAGCCACCAGCGGACAGGTCGACAATGGGCCCCCAACCGGCAACTCTTCGGGGGTGTAGTCGGCCATTGCCTGGAACAGCACCGACCGTTCCTCGCCGGTGATGAGCTCACTCGGCCTCGGACGACCCTCCCGGCGCACAGCCAGCGCCTGACGGCCACCGGCCTGGTAGGCACGTCACCAGCTCCCCACCGACCTCTCGCCGACCTTGAACATCTCCGCGGCCTGCCAGCACCTGCACGCCGTCCTGGACTCCGACGCAGCCACCACCCGCAAACGCAGTACTTCCCGCCCCGCAGGCGTCAACCACCGCGCGTCCCCTACCCCGACCACAGCCGACCAACGAGCCAGGCAACTCAACAGTTCCGCCTCAATGCGCTGAACTCGGCGAGGAGAAGGTCTGCCTGATGGGGGACATCGATGTCCGGATCTATGCCGATGACCCCATCCTGCAGGCGGGCACAATCACCCAGCTGCAACAATGCCCTGGCATTCGCATCGTGCCAGACGGGCATGGGCCGGGCGAGGTCGCTCTGGTGGTGGCCGAAGCCCTCGATGACATCAGTATCAAGCTCCTGCGACAGCTGCACCAAAGCCCGCCCGACCGCACCGCTCTCCTCATCAGCCACATCGACAACAAAGACCTTCCCCTCGCTGCCGCATGTGGTGTACTGGCGCTGCTGCCCCGGCGCCTGGCAACCGTGGAACGCCTCACCGCCATCATCTCCGCAGCCGCACGAGGAGAAGGAGCGATGCCCGGCGACCTGCTGCGCCATCTCCTGGCACAAGTGGAACAACTGCACCAGTATGCCGCAGGCCACAACGAGACCGCCCCAGGCAGCCTCACCGACCGTGAACAACGGATCCTCTCGCTGGCGGCCGAGGGATGCTCCACAACCGACATCGCACGCGGCATCGGCTACTCCGAGCGGACCGTCACATCGATGTTCGGCAGTCTGATCGCCCGACTGGGAGTGCGTAACCGGACCCAGGCCGTCGCATACGCGGTCCGTCATGACCTCATCTGACCATCCGGCAATGAGCGGGCATCCTCAGGACAACACCCATCAGTGAACACTGGCCGACAACGCATCCCCGCCACAGGAATGGACGCTGCTTATGATCACGACGCTGGTGCTCGTCGAGGGGCCACTGATGCCGGCCGACGTGAACATGCTGACCTCAGAACACGGGAACGAGCAGAACCTGTTCATCGTGGTAGTGCCTCCGAGCGGCTTTCACGAACGCCTGCTGCAAACCCTGGAAAACCTCGATCCAGACCAACGGCCACCTGCCGACATCCGCGGCCAGCATCCCGAAGTGTATGCCCCCGACCTGAGCATGAGATCGCTCCTTGACATGGATGCTCAGATGATCGAAAAGAATATCGAGAAACCCCTTCATGTGCTCCGTGCCCTAGCCCAGCAGACCAAGGCCGACGAGCTGGTTACCCTGGGCACTCCCCACCTGCTGGAGAGGCTCAGCCTCCACGGGTGGATCTCACATGCCTGTCGTCTCATCGGGGTCCCTGAATTACGACTCTATGCACGCGTACATTGAGCTCTTCCCTCGTGACCGGTTCGGGTGACGGGGCCGTGACGTGATGAAGCTCGTTGCCGTTGCAGGGGCGCCAACCATTCTGCGGAGCCAGGAACTTCGTGGTCACCCACCGTGCCATTCTTGATGTGCCATCGGACCTGGTTCCCGGCTGGAGATGAAGCCGCCAGCACCTGGCATGCCCTGACACCGCCTGGCGGTACGTCAACGAAGGCATCGAGGCTCTCGCCCCGCTCGCGCCCACCCTCACCGACGCCATCGAGGCGGCCGGACCGGAGCGGCGCCTGCCGCTCGACGGCAGCCTCGTCCCCGCTTGGAGATGCGCCTCCGTGACCACCGAATCGGACCCGGACCCGCTCTGCAGCGGCAGGCGCCGCGAGCGCGGCATGAACATCCAGGGTCTCACCGACACCATGGGTGAGCTGGTCTTTCTCGGCCAGGCACAGCCAGGTTCCGTCCATGACCTCACCGCCGCCCGCGCCGACGGCATCACCGAAGCCGTCACCAGCGCCGGCATTGGGACCACCGCCGACTCCGGCTGCCAGGGGTGCTGGCGGAACCGTCCGCACTCCGATCAAGTGCCCACCGGGCAAGAGCCACAACGGCTGGGAGAGATAGGCCAACACCGCCCTCGCCCGGCTCCGCGCGCCCGTCGAGCGCGCCCTCGCCGAGCCCAAACGGTGGAGCGTCCCCAGCACCGTCCGCATCAGCCCCAATCGCATCACCGCACTCCTCCACACCACCCTCGTCATCCACTGCCAACAACGATCACTCACAAGGACGTAGATCGGAAGAGCTCAGTTTCGACCCTGTAGCCCCACGTTTCGATCCGACCTTGACCCCCACTAGCTGCCAGCGTAAATATTGAGCCGGAAAGGCTCGGTTGCCTGCCCTGTAGCGGCATCACTGCAGTTCAGTCGCTTGCTGGTAGGCAACCTCATAGTTCCGGTTCAATACGTCCACACCCGGCTTGGGCCAGGCCCCAGCCAGCGAATATCGGATGCTCATGCGGCGCGGCGTTTCACACTCAGAGGACAGGACTAAGCAAGCGATATGAGCACCGAAACCTTCGCCCACGCCTTGAGACGACTGCGAGGAGACCGATCAATCCGGGAACTTGCCAGGATGGCCCGCTGTGGAAAGAGCCACGTCTGGGACCTGGAACACGGACGCAGAAGACCCAGCCCAGCCGTGGCTGCAGCACTTGATCGTGCCCTCGGAGCCGACGGCCAGTTGTATGCGCTGTCAACTGGCCCAGCCCCAGCCGAAGGCGCACACCTAGCCGCCCTCCGCGCATCCCTCGCAGACTCTCTCGCCATAAACCGGGCCACCGACCTCTCCTTGGAGGAATGGGACTTCACTGTTGCTCGCCACGGGCGCGCTTTCCGGTGCCGAAAACCCTGGGAACTGCTTCCAGAATTGTCCTCAGACTTTGGCGACCTCCGGAAGCTGCTCCGTCAACGGCATCCTCAACCCGTGCGACGACGGCTGAACATGGTTGCAGCACGACTTGCCGGGCTGACAGCCTCGGCCTTGTTCATGACAGAAGATCCAGCTGCCGCACACGAGTGGTGGCGTCTTGGCCGGCACGCGGCCACAGCTGCTGAGAGCCGATCTGTCCTCTCATGGCTGTACGCGCAAGAGTCCTATCAGCGTTATTACTATGGAGATATGCATACGGCGCTGGACCTCGCGGTGCATGCTCAGCGCTTGGCGGAGGGCCACCCATGTGCGGGAGCAGCCCTGGCAGCGCCCATAGAAGCCCGCGCGCACGCACTCCTCGGCCATCGGTCAGCTGCGACAGAGGCTCTGGGGCGGGCTGCGGACACGCTTCGCAACCTCCCGTCCGAGGAACGCATCGAGTCCGTTTTCGGCTACACCGAGGGACAGTACCGATTCCACGCCGGGAACATCTGGAAGTGCTTGCAGGACACTGCACGTGCGCGCGCTGAACACCAGCACGCCCTGGAGCTGTTTCCGCCTGAGGAGGACATCTACCGGCCGCTGATCAGGCTGGACTACGCGTCTTGTCTCGCTTTCACGGGAGACATTGACGGGGCGCTGGAAACCGCCGTTGGCACTCTGGCAACTTTGTCAGACCGCCATCGCACCAACCTGGTGGTCTACCGAGGGCGGGCGCTCTCGGTCAGCCCGGGACAGGAAGCAAGCTACCTGTTGGAACAACGGGTGGTACTTCAGGCGCTGACTCTGACCCAAAGGCACCCCAGTACTGAGCATTTTCAGGGTGGTCACTGATCGAGTGACGAGGCATGGCTGCGGCCACCCGCGGCGGCAACATCATCGACGTCGCGTTTCGCGCGGACCGCGGCAGTGAGGAGTACACATCAAAGCCGTTCGGTGGCACCTGCGACCGGCTGGGCGTGGTGCAGCCAATGGGCAAGATATCCGTGATGTGTGCGAGATGCGGAAGTCTAAATTGCGATAACTGTCACACGAGTTGGCGGCAGCAGCAATTGCGGCGATTGCGGTGATTGTGGTGGTCTTCGTTGCAGTGCTGGCCTTCCAGAGGACGGCATTTATCCACACAACATCCGGAGATTTCATGCGACTTCGACCCACGAAACGCCTCGGAGAGCTAATCCGTCTAAAGGGGCTGTCACAGCGCCGGTTGGCGGAGCAAGCCCATGTCTCGCAGGCATTCATCTCTCTGGTGGTCAGCGGGCAACGCGGCGTCAGACCAGTCACAGCCTGGCGCATGGCCGCAGCGCTCGGGGTCCACACCAGCGAGCTCTTCGTCCCCGCCTCGACTGCTACTGAACTTGATCGGGAGTTCGAGCTAGATGACTGTGCCGAGGGTTTCGGGGAAGCGCTCGAGGGGGCCGCAGTGGTAATTCTCGGAGAGGATCTTCCAGTTCTTCAGGTGGCCGATGCGGCGTTCGGCGGCGGAGCGGACGGAGAAGTGGGCACGGTTGCAGTCCTTCTCCACCGCGGTGAGCGGCCGGTGCAGGGACTTCTTGTGCGGGGTCAACAGACCGGAGCCCTGGTAGCCCTTGTCGCCGAGGCCGGGATGTCCGCCGACGGCGGCCTCCGCCCCGGACACTGTGTAGGCGTAGGAGTCGTGACGCGCGCTGGGCAGGGGGCTGCCCACGGCCTGGAGCTGGCCCCGGAGATCGGAGACGATCTGGATGCTGTGCCCGGTTCGGCGGTGTCTTGCAGAAAACGGCTATCCAGCGGCCTTCCAGTCCCAGCACGGGGCCAGGAACCCGTCGACGAGGACCGGCTCGCCGCAGGGCAGCCGGGCGGTCCCGAACCCCAGCCGCCTGAGGCTGTCGCGCACCACCGACCGCAGCATGGTGCCGTAGCGCAAGACAGTCAGCTAGGAAGCGCAGAAGAACTCGCTGGCCATCTCCTGCACCGCATCGTGCCGCAGGAGAAAAAACAGCAGGACCACCGCTCTCCACAACGGAAGCACATGAGGCCGTCCCGTTGTGCGGTCCCAGTCCGGAGGCTGGCGCTCGACCTTGCCGATCAGCAGGGGCAGCTGATGCGGGCTCAGTCCGGTAGCGCCGTAGAAACACATCGGTCCTCCCGGGCGTCCGTATGTGTGGTGACACCTCGCACGGCACGCCGACGGGACCGGTCTTGTACTCAGCGATAGAGTACCCAAGGTCCACTGAACCTTTCATCCTGAATAGTCGCTGGTCAGGAGGGTGTGGACAGCGGCGACGATGGTTCCGATCCGGTTGGTGGAGCATCGCCCGACGCAGGATGCGCCAGGACCTCAGCCGGGCGAAGGCGCGTTCGCCCAGAGCTCGCAGTCTGGCGTGGACGCGGTTGTATCGCTGGTAGTGGTCGGTGCGGTGTCCGTAGTAGGGGGTGCGGACGGTGGCGCTGACACCCTGGTAGGCGCGGTCGGCGAGAACGAGGATCTGCCGGGTGAGGCAGGCGTGGACGATGCCGTGGGCCCGGGCCGCGGTGAGGTCGTGGGTGCGGCCCGGCAGCGTGCGGGAGAACCACAGCGGGGTGCAAGCCGGAGGGCCGGGCACTTCAAGTGAAGCGCCCGCACTCGACTCACGATCGAACGAGGCCGAGGAGCGGCGTAGCATGCCGAGGTCTGGGAGGCGGACCGGCCAGCGGCCCGCCATCCGGGACGCGGACAGCGCCTGGTGCCCCGCCAGGGGTCCGGCGCGGTCCGCCGCGCCGAGCATGTGCCGGACGGTCTGCTCGCACAGCGCCCTCCGGGCGCGAGCAACTCTGCTTTTTCGCTCAAAGCACTGTGTGGCGCCTGCGCATCGACAATAATCGCATCATGTCGAGTACGCCGTTCAGGGACACAGTCAACAACTTGGCCCGCGCCAAGGACTACATCGTGATGCAGATGGAGTCCGACAAGGCCCGCTCACACTCCTGGTGGAAGAACGTCGCGGAGTTCGGCGCCTGGCAAGGCCCTGGGACAGTCCGTGTCGGCCCCCGACCCCCGATCAGCTGCCCGGCATCGCGAAACTGTTCGGGACCTCCGAAGAACAGGTCCAGGCCATGATCGCCGCAGACTGGTACGAGGTAGAACCCAACGACGGCCCGTCCCCCCGAGTAATGAACATGGCGCCCCTGCTGGACAGCCTCGACGACGAACAGGCCGACGCCTTGAGCGTGCTCCTCCGAGCCATGTACCACCGCCGGAAACCTTGAAAGGCCAGTTCTCCTAATCCGGGGAGAAGCACTGCGCGCTGGTCTTCCCCCTCACCTAGGTTCTTGCCGTCGCTGAGCACGCGGCCGCGGCCGCCGAGCACAGGCTCGGCTACGGAGAAACCGAGGCCGTGCCCCGCCTGTGGTGGGTCAAGGGCGACGGCACCTACCTCATGAGCAATGGCCAGGACCTTCCCGCGTGGAGGGAGGCAGGCACAGGCCCCCGGGCCACAGGAGGGGACGCCTCACCGCGCAGACGTCCATGGCCAGGCGTGGAGACCTAAGGCAGGTACTGCGGAAGTCAACTGCTGATCCCTTTCGGCACTTGACCCCTCGCTCGGGCCGAGTGAGTTGTGTTCATCCTGAAGGTGCAGGTCATGGGGGTGGCGTGGGCGGGTGATGGCGTACTTGTGCTGGCCGTCGGGGATTGTCTGTGGTGAAGATCGTCGGTCAGCGGGCGATCTCGTGCCGGTTGAGGATCATCAGCGCGCGTATGAGCCGGGTGGCCCACTTCACGTCGAGGCGGAGCCTGGTCAGCACCCGCCAGTTCTTCAAGTGCGCGAACGCGTGCTCGCATACTGCTCGTTCTGCCGCGATCAGCTGGTTGACCAGTTTCTTGGCGGGCGAGAGCTTCTTGCCCTTGGGTTTCTTGTAGCCGGTGATGATCGCTGGGTCGCCATCGGGGTCGCTGTCGTCGAGGCCGACGAAGCCGAGGTCGGCGATCGCGGCGAGGCCGGCCGCGCGCAGCCGGCCGAGCAGGTCGTCGTGGCGGCAGGCGGTGATCTCCGAGCCGCGGGCCGGGCGGGCGGTGGAGGTCCACAACAGCCGCCCCTTTACGTCGGTCAGGGCGATGACCAGCAGCCCGTGCCGCTTGTGCTTGGCCGACCAGCGGCGCCGCATGGGGGAGCCGGTGCGGCGCCGGGTGGGTATCAGGGAGCCGTCGAGCAGCACGACGCTGCCACCTTCGCGGGCGATTGTCGCCAGCACCCGCTCCAGTCGCGGCGCCCGTGCGGCCAGCAGTTCGATCGTCTCCTTCAGCCACCGGTCCACGGTGGTGCGCGAGATGTCGTTGCCGCCGGCGAGGTCGCAAAGGCGCTGGTCGTGGCGCAGCGCGGCCAGCACGATTACCGCGATTCGTCCCGGCCGGGAGCTTCCGCCACCGGGATCGGATCTTCTTCAGGTGCCCGCTCAGCAGCCCGGTCAGGAAGCGCAGGGTCTGCGTGGACAGTGACAGCCGGCACTGATAGACAAGCTCGGTGTGGTCTCCGGCCGGGACGGTTGTTGTAGGCATACTTCACCAACCCCTGCCGGGGGCCCGCCCGTTACGGCCTGACGGGTGTGGATCACAGCCGGGTGGTGAAGGTGCCGTTCGGCAGCTTGTGCAGCCAGCCCCGGGCAGCGAGCTTCGACAGCTTCCCGCGCAACGGCTCCAGCCGCCCCGGCGCCGAGGCGTCGATCCCGAGCTCGGCGCCGACGTCCTTGACCATCACCGGCCCGCCCGCGGCCTTCACGATCTCAAGCATCCGCTGGTAGTCCCCGGGCAGCGCGGACGCGTCCGGCACCTCACTGCGGTGCGGCACCTTCAGCACCGGTCGGCCCGCGACCTGCACCTGCCGCGGTGGACCGGCGCTCTGCCCGCCGGTGACGGCCTCGGCTTCCTGCTCGTACAGACGCGTAAGGACCCGTTCCGCGACCGCGAGTTCCTCGCGCTCAGCGTCCACCCCGGCCAGCTGCCTGGCCAGTGTTTGCGCGAGCTGATCCAGCTCGGTGCGGCGAGCTGCGATCTTCTCCAGCGACGACACGGTTCCCCTCCCCAACAGCGCGACACCCGCCCGCGATCGTAGAAACCCCGCCGCCCACGGCGCGGCCGAAACCGGAAACCCGCATCTCCGACGAGTCAGATGATCTACACGCCAGCCTCCCGCCCAGGGTGAGTACACCACCGACCTCCCACGCCAGCACCACTGACCAGCAGGGATCCAAGAGGTGCAGCCCGCACTGCGACCGTGATGTGCGCCTTCCTCGACCGCCTCGCTACGCACGCCGGGCCAAGGTCCGCGTGATCGTCGACCGGCCCCCGGTTCACCGGAGCAGAGCTGTCCGGACCTGGCTGGAGGAGAGCGCCGAGCGGATCGAGCTGAGCCTGATGACCAGATACAGCCCCGAGCTCAGCCACGACGAGCTGCTGAACGCCGACCTGTACCACCACGTCCACGCCGCCCGCGCCACCTCCGCCGACGACCTCGCCCGCGAGAGACGACTCTTCCTCCACCGCGGACAATGCCAACTATGCATCGTCTGCGACTACTTGAGAGCCCGCTACGACTGCTACGCAATCGAGTAGGAAACCCCACCAGTTTCGGCTCAGTAAGGATCTTCAGCGTTGCTGTTCGAGGGTGAGGACGGCCTGGACCATTGACGTGAGCCGGTTGGGGCTGCAGCGGGCCTTGCGGAAGAGGCGCCAGCACTTGAGGCGGGCGAAGGCCCGCTCGACGGGCATCCGCAGCCGGGCGTGTGCCCGGTTGACGGCTTCCTGTTTGACGGTCAGGTCGCGTCCGCAGTGCCGTTTGAAGGGTGTGCAGAAGGTTCCGCCGGCTCCTTCGTAGGCTTTGTCCGCGAGGGCGGGGATCTTCAATCGCTCACAGACGGTGATGATGTGATGGGTGCGGGCGGCGGTGATGTCCACGGTCCGGCCGGGCAATGCGGGTGAGAACCAGAGCAGTTCGCCGGCGGGTCCGGTGACGGCCTGGATGTTCACCCCGTGCCGCCTGGCCTTGCCGGAGTAGTCCGCTTCCCGGTCGCCGACGCGGTCGCACTCGGCGATGGTGCCGTCCACGAGTACATACTCGGGCCGGGCCTTGCGCAGTGCGCGGGTGAGGGACGGGGCTCGTGCGGCGAGGAGCGTGGTCACGCTGTGTACGTAGGCGTGGGCGGTTCCTTCGCTGATACGGAAACCCGCTGCGAGCTTGGCCAGGGTGGTGTGTTCGCGCAGGTACACCAGGGCCACCAGGGCCCTTTGCGAAGGCCGGAGTTTGCAGCGGCGGTCACCTTCGCGGGTGACGATGAGCATCGTGACCCACTCCACGAGGGCGTGCGGCAGGTCCAGTGCGCAAGGACAGGTGACCAACAGGGCTCCCTGGCCGGATGGTTGAGGCGTGAGACCTCTCGCCCAACAACCGGGGAGCCCTGCTCGTTACGGGCCAGCAACCGTCACTCGATCAGTGGCCACGCTGAAGATCCTTAGTGAAGTCCTACCGCTCTGTCCTGATCAGTTGATCAGCACCGCAAGGAGGAGACAGGAGGAGACATGTGACTACCCTGGAGCACCTCTTCCCGCGTCTTTCGATGCCGTTTCCTGTGAAGGTCAATCCACACATCGACATCGTGGATGAGGAGGCCCTCCAGCGGACCGCTGATTCCGGCATGGCCAGCGACGAGGGTTTCCCTGGCTCACTGTGAGCCGTCCGGCCTTGCTGGCCGGGCTGACGAACCCTTTCCTCGGACGCGAAGCGTTGCGGGTGGTGGCTGACTGGGGCATGTGGCTGTACGCGTTCGGCGACTGCGTGTGCGACGAGGCGCCTCGCGGGGGGCCCTGGCGAGATGGCGAAGATGGGGCTCAGCCTGTCCCGCGCCGTGGACGATCTCGGCTACGCGGCGGAGGAACCGTACGCGAAGGCGCTGCAGGATGTCGCCCGCCGTGTGCGGGATGCCTGTTCGCCGGTGCAGTTCCTGCGGTGGGCCGACGCTGTCCGCGACTATCTGGCCAGCCAGATGTGGGAGTCCGCGCACCGTGGGGAAGAGCGGTTCCCGGGGACTGCATCCGGATGCGGGAATCCGCCGGCTCCTGCCTGACGGTGTTCCTTCTCCTGGACATTCTCCAGGGGCTGAACGTGTCGGCTGAGGTGCTCGTCGCTCTGCAGATGCGGACACTGTGGCTGGCGGCGAATCACGTCATCTGCACCGAACCCGTGCGCACGCTGGTGGCGGGGCTGGGCTACTGGATGAGCGGCAGCCTGGAGTATCACCTCAAGAGTCCTCGTTACGCCTCGGCACTGCGGGGCGCGCGGGCCTGAGCGTCACCTGCAGTTGTCTGGGCGCCGTGGTTCTCGGGGCTGGTCAGGCGAGGGCGGTGGGGGCGAGGCGGAGGGTGTGCGGCTGCTGGGTCCGGATGCGGAACGGCTTGGGCTTGACGGCGGCATCGGGCCGTTCCGGGTAGCGGATGGCCTGGCCAAGTGTTGGTGCTCCGCGGCGGACGGCGCGTGGTCAGCTGGTAGAGGAGGCTGTCAGAACGACAGTGGTGATACCCGGTAACTGGCACCAGGTGAACTGTCATTATTGCTATTTATCGCCGATTCATTGCTACGTCTCCCTCTCGAATTCATTATGGCGTTGGAGATGAGTCGCCTCCGCAACGGGTGGTGGGCGACCGGCACCGAGGGAGTGTCGTCTCATGCCCAATGAACCTTTGGGGAATGTTCAGGTGGACCCCAGTCGAGCGTCGATCCGCAGCAATTGGCGGCTGCTGCGTCGGGCACCATGGAAATCGCGGCGCAGGAGGTAATCCGGGCTGCTGCCGGAATCTTCGGTGCCGTCTGGGCGGAGTGGCCTGGCGTGCTCGGTGTGGCCGAGGTGCTGGCAGCGGGTCAGGCAAGCGGGGCCCGGCCGTCCGGCGGAGGCCCTCGAGGCGGTCTATCGGCCGTCGCTTGTTCCGCTGAGCGGACCGCGCGTTGCATCGCCTGCGCGGCGTGCGCCAAGGTGGGGGACGTGCCCAGGGGGGCCGGACGGGCCAGCTCGTTCCAGTGCCGCGACGGGTCCGCCGCGTCGCTCGTCCGGCCGCCCCGCGTCCGTCCGTTGACGAGTTCGCCTGCTTGCCCGTCGTACCCGCACACGAAGGGGGGATTGTCATGCTCACAGTAAGAGATTATGGCCGCTTCTGCCTCGTTGATCCGGTGTTCTACGAGCTCCCCGAGCGGCTCCTCGACGAGCACGACCGGCTCGCGGCCGCCTGCCGGCCTGTCCCCGAGGGGTGGGACCGGGACGAAGCCGGCTGGTGGGTGCGGTTCCGTCGGCAGGACGCCGTACTGCCGGGGCAGGGCTGGACGGTCCATGTCTCAGTGGTCGCGGAGCAGGTGGAGCGTGCCGCCGAATTGGTGCGGGGCTACTGCCTGGCTCGGAATCTGCCCTTCGACCTCATCCGCAGCCGCACCGCGGCGCGGGAGGCGAACGGCGTGGGTGCCGACCGGCTCGCCGCCGGCCGGCTTTTCACCCTCTACCCCGGTGGCCAGGAGGCGCTGTCCGTCGTCCTGCGCGAACTCGGCGTCCTGCTGGACGGGATGCCCGGCCCGTACATCCTGTGCACCCTGCGGCACCGCGCCGGGCCGCTGTATGTCGGCTACGGTCCTTACGGGGAGCTGAGCTGCGAGGACGCGGCGGGCGAGCGTGTCCCCGCCCTGCGGCGGCCCGGCGGCGGGCTCGAACCCTGCCTCCAGCGGCCGGTGTTCACCCTCCCGGACTGGGTAGAGCTCCCTGAGGTGCTGCGTCCGGACCTCACAGCCCTGCGCGCCAAGCCCGCCGGGGAGTTCCCGTATCGGGTGCACCGAGCCCTCAGGCTCGGCAACGGCAGTGCGACCTATCTCGCCACCGACACCAGGACGGGCGATGACCTGGTGCTGCGGGAGGCCCGGCCGCATGCGGGGCTGGACCGGCGCGGTGACGACGCGGTGGCGCGGCTGGACGCGCAGCAGCGGGCTCTGACGCTGCTGGCGGGCTTGGGCTGGGTGCCGCGCCTGCTGGGCACCATGGCCTTCGCCGAGCATCGGTTCCTCGCCGTGGAGCGGATGGAAGGGGAGTCGCTCGAGTCCGTCTCCGTGGGGTTCCCCCTGACCTCGGCCGAGTGGGCCGCGCGAGAGGCCCCCGGCTACACCGCGCGAGTGCTGGCGCTCCTGGAACGGATCGAGGCGGCCCTGGGCGAAGCCCTCGCCCGCGGGGTCTGTCTCAAGGCGCTGCATCCGGGCCAGGTGCTCGTGCGGCCCGACGGGAGCATCGCCGTCGTCGATTTCGCCTCCGCGACGGACTTGCGGGACGAGCGGCCGTACGCTCTCGATGAGGAGGAGTTCACGGCACCCGCCGGCCTGTGCGGTGCGGCCGCGCACGCTCATCTGGTGGACTCCTTGCGGCTGTGGCTGTTCCTGCCTCTTCCCCACCCGCAGCCGGCGAAGCTGCACACTCTCACGCGCGCCATCGAGCAGCACTTCCCGGTCCCGGAGGGCTTCGGGGCTGCCGTGCTAGCGGGTCTGCGCCCGCCCGGGGAGACCTCGCGGGAGGACCCCGCGGCCGCGCTGCTGGCCGCGGAGCACCATGACTGGCCCGCGATCCGGGACTCCCTGGTAGCCGGTATCCACGCCACCGCCACGCCGGAGCGGACGGACCGGCTCTTCCCCAGCTCGCCGACCTGGCACCGGACCCTGGGCGGGTATGCCCTCGATCACGGAGCGGCCGGCGTGCTCTACGCGCTGCACGGCGCCGACGCCACCATCCCCCCGGAATATCTGACCTGGCTCGCCGCGGCGGCCGAACGGGACGCGGAACCGCGGCCCGGTCTGTACGACGGTCTGTGCGGAGTCGCGTACACCCTCGACCGGATCGGCCACCGCGAACAGGCACTGGAGGTGCTTGAACGCTGCCGGAAGCTGGACCTCCAGGGCTGCCCGGCCAACCTCTCCTCCGGCCTGGCGGGCATCGCCCTCACCCTGCTGCACTTCGCCTCGGCGATGCACGACGCCCGCCTCCTGGACGCCGGACTGCACCTCACCGAGAAAGTCGCCGGCCGCGTGGCGCAGGGCTCGCTCACCGCGCGCCGCGGCGATCCTCCGCCGTACGGACTGCTGCACGGGACCACCGGGGCGGCCCTGCTCTTCCTGCGGGCCTACCGGGAGACCGGGCAGCCGCGCCACCTGGACCTCGCCGAGCTCGCGCTGCGCCACGACATCGGCCGCTGCCGGTCTCTTCCGGACGGCACCGTGATGCTGCACGACGGGGTGCGCGGCCTGCCGTACCTGCAAGCGGGGAGCTGCGGGCTCGCTGTCCCGCTGCGGGATTACCTCGAGCACCGCCCGGACGAGGCGAAGGCGGAGCTGCTGGCCGCTATCCGCCGCACCTGCGAGCCCGTCTACGTGCGCAACGCGGGCCTGCTGCGCGGGCGGGCGAGTGTGATCACGACCCTGACCGCACTGGGCGTCCCACCGGACGACCCGGCCCTTCTTACCCAGGTCCGCCGCCTGGGCTGGTACGCGCAGCTGTACCGAGGACACCTGGCCTTCCCGGGATTCCGGATGCGCCGGCTCTCCTCGGACCTGGCGACCGGCTCCGCAGGCGTACTGCTCGCCCTGAGCTCCGCGTTCGAGGAAAGCGGGCCGAGCCTGCCCTTCCTCGACCCGCGGCACCCGTCCGACCTACCTGGAAGGAGGTGAACGACATGATGGAGATCCTCGAACTGCAGGAAATGCAGGAAGACACCGCAGAGCTGAGCGAATGCAACAACAGCTACCCCAGCACCCACTACGTGCCGTGATGGCCCGCCGTGTGAAGACCGCCTGCCGGTCGTCGGTCATGATCCCGACGGCCGGCAGGCCAGTACTGCGCCCTTCCCGCACATCTCGACGCAGCCCTCGGGGGGACACCGCATGCTTTACCAGGCCCATCTGACGGCAGACCCGTTCTTCGCGGATTCGATCGAGAAGATCGACGACGCCGACACGCTGTTCGACCGTACGCGTCACCGGGTGCCGCCGGGCTGGCGCAGGGCGGAGAACGGTGGCTGGGTCTACCTCCATCATGACCGCGCCCGGCTGCCGACGCAGGGGTGGAAGGTGCACGTCACGTCGACGGAGGCCGCAGCGGCCCAGGTCGTGGACACGGTCTGGGAGTACTGCGTGGAGCGCGGGATCTGCTTCAAGTTCAGGCGCAGCACGCAGATGCTGGCGCTGGTCAACGGCAAGCAGGCCGCGCGCTCCGCCAGCGGGAAGCTGGTCACTGTCTACCCGGAGGCGGATGCCGACCTGGAGCGGGTGCTTGAGGAGCTTGGTGAACTGCTGAGGGGCGTCGAAGGTCCGTACATCCTGAGCGATCTGCGCTGGGGCGACGGGCCGCTCCACCTGCGCTACGGCGGGTTCAGCGTCACGTACTGCTTCGGGCCGGACGGAGCCTATGTTCCGGCCATCACCGGGCCGGACGGCCTGCTGGTCCCCGACGTCCGGGGCACTGTCTTCCGCGTCCCGCCGTGGGTGCGGGCACCCGCATTCGTCGAGGAGCGCATCCGGGCCGCCCGTGAGCGTACTCCCGGAGTATTCCCGTACCGCGTGGAGAAGGCGCTCCACTTCTCCAACAGCGGCGGCGTGTACCGGGCTGTCGAGCACGGAACGGGCCGCACGGTCGTGCTCCGCGAGGCCCGGCCGCACGCGGGCGTGGACCCCAGCGGGATGGACGCGGTGGCCCGGCTGGAGCATGAGCACGCCATGCTGCGGCGGCTGGCCGGCCTTGGCACAGTCCCCGCCGTCCTCGGACTGGCACGCCACTGGGAGCATCTCTTCCTGGTAGAGGAACTGATCGAAGGGGAGACACTCACGGAGGCCGTCGGGCGCCGCCACCCTCTGCTGGGCGACACCGCCGGAGCCGGGCCGGCCCGGACGGACGACTACACCCGCTGGGCGCTCGGGGTTGTGGACCGGATCGAGGAGGCGGTTGCCGCGCTGCACGCGCGCGGGGTCGTCTTCGGCGACCTGCAGCCCAGCAACGTCATGGTCCGACCGGACGGCACCGTCTGCCTGATCGACTTCGAGACCGCCTTCGCTGTCGGCGAGGACTTCCGGCCGGTGTTCGGCACGGCCGGCTTCTTCGCTCCCTGGGCGCGGTCAGGATTTGCGATCGACGCCTACGGTCTGGCGTGTCTGCGCTTGGCGACGTTCTGTCCGCTGACCCCATTGCTCCACTTCGACCCGGACAAAGCCGGACAGCTGGTCCGGTGGGTGGCGGACCGCTTCCCCGTATCCGAGGAGTTCGGGAAGAGGATCCTGGCGGAGATCTCGCCTCCGGCCGAAGACCCCCGGCCCTCGGTCCCGGCGCGGACCCACCCCGGACGGGAACCGGGCCAGGCTGACGGGGACTGGCTGCAGGATCCGGCTTCGGCGCTGGATCTGCTGCGCGACTCCATCCTGAGCACGGCGACCCCCTTGCGTAACGATCGCCTCTTCCCGGGAGATATCCGGCAGTTCGACCACCAGGGGGCATCCCTGGCCTTCGGCGCCGCCGGGGTCCTGCACGCTCTGCACACCACCGGGCGGAGCGACTACCCGGAGTTCGACGCCCACGTCGACTGGCTGGTCCGGGCGAACCGGGCCACCGAGTGGCCGCGGCCAGGCCTGTACGACGGCCTCGCGGGAGTCGCTCTCGCCCTCCAGGAATTTGGCCGACCCGAAGAGGCCCGGGAGACCTTCGACCGGCTGAACACCTTCGATCTGACAAGCTGCGGGCCAACTCTGTTCGGCGGCCTGACCGGGATCGCCCTGGCATACCTGCGCCTCGGCGACCACGAGCGGGCCGTACGCCTCGCCGACCGCGTCGCGGCCCTCCTCGACGACCCCGCCGCCCCCGATCCCGCCAAACCTGGGCTGATGTGGGGATGGTCGGGTCCGGCATACCTCTTCTCCCGGCTGGCGGCCGCGACGGGTGAAGCCTCGTACTTCCGGAACGCGCGCGACGCGCTGGCCCGGGACCTGGCGTGGTGCGGGGTACCGGAGCCGCGGACCGTTCATATGAAGAGCGGGGAGGGCTGGATCATCGGCCCCGACCGGGGCAGCGCGGGCATCGGCCTCGCGCTCCACGCCTACCTGGAACAGCGGCCTGACGCCCACTTCGCCGGGCTGCTCTCCCGCATCAGGAAGAGCCTGGAGATCGAGCTCATGCTCTCCCCGGGACTGTTCGACGGGCATGCCGGCCTGCTGCACTGCCAGGCCCGGCTGGGCGGGCCGAGCCGAGTACGGGACACACACCTACGGGCGCTCGGCCGCCACGCCGTCCGTTACCAGGGACGCCCGGCCTTCGGTGGGGGCGGCCTGCTCCGGCTCTCGATGGACCTGGCCACCGGCACCGCGGGAGTCATGCTGGCTGTCCACAGCGCCGCGACGGCTCACACCACCGGCATCCCGGTCCGTGACGACCTGCCGCTGCTCGGCTCCCTCCGGTGAAGCCGGGCGGAGCGGACAGCCTGCGCCGCAACCGCGATTTCAAGCTCCTGTCCGCGGGGCAGGGTTTCTCCATGCTGGGATCGGCGGCCTCCAGCCTCGCCCTGCCACTGCTGGTGCTGAGCTCCACCCAGTCGCCCCTGCAGACCGGCCTGGTCGAGGCCGTGTGGACAGCCGGCCTGGCGCTTGCGTGCCTGCCCGGGGGAGCGGTCGCGGACCGGTTCGACCGGCGTTCGGTGCTGCTGGTCGGTGAGTTGGGACGGGTGGCGGCCAGCGCCGTCCTGGCCGTGGCCGTTCTCACCGGACGCACCGGGCTCGCTCTGCTGCTGGCCGTGGGCGGTGTCACGGGGCTGCTGACCGGGCCGTGCGTCGCGGCCAGCCTCGCGTCGCTGCCGCAGATCGTCCCGGAGCACAAGCTTCGGACTGCACTGGCGGTCAACCGGGCGCGTGGGCAGGCCGCGTACCTGCTCGGTCCGGTGCTCGGCGGCTGGCTCTTCACGAAGTCGCCCAGCTACCCTTTCTGGCTGGACACGATGTCGTTCGCCGCCTCCGCGGTGAGCGTCTACGCGGTACGGACGTCGCTGAAAGTGCCGCAGGCGGACCACGAACCGGGCCGACGGGGAAATTTGGGTGCCGGACTGCGCTTCATCTGGCGTGACAAGTTGCTTCGGCGGCTGGCGCTGATCGCGGCCGTCCAGAACTTCGCGCTGGCCGGAACCTACCTGGCCGTGGTGGTGGCGGCCAGCAGTCGGCAGGGGGCATCCGGGCTGTCCGTCGGCTCGGTAACCGGGGCTTCCGCGGTCGGCGCACTGGCCGGGGCGTTACTCGCTCCGCGGCTGGAGAAGCTGCTGTCCCCCGGCCTGCTTTTCTTCGTGGCGGGTGTGGCGTGTGCGGTGCTCGTCAGTGCCATGGCACTGAGCGGTACGGCCGCCCTCCTCGCCGTCATGTGGGGCGGATGCAGCCTGGCCCTGTCACTGTCCGGCTCCCTGATGACGGTGGCCCGCATGGTCCGCACGCCGACCCATCTGCAAGGCCGCATGCACAGCGCCTTCGGCCTGCTGCTGATGGCCGCGCCTCCGCTGGGATCGACGCTCGCCGGTTTGCTGCTGGAAGAGCTGTCCGGCCCTGCCGTGTTCTTCACTTTCGGCCTCCTGCTCCTTCCGGTGGCCCTGCTGACCCCGCGAGTGCGCGCCGCTGACCTCGCCGTTGGCAGGGCTGCGTAGCACCACATCCGACGTCCGAACTCTGGCAATGGGCAGGGGCCTTCGGACGGGTCCAGGCCCACGAGGAATCGGCAGGAAGAAGCAGTGCGCCGACCACGATCCGCTCGGCGCACGGGGAGCACCCGCGGTCCACCGCAACGGCAGTCAAGGAGGTGCTGCGTGCCGGCCTCCGCCTCGTGGCCCCTTACCCCGGAGCGGCACGTTCCCTGGGCTGCCGTGTGCACGAGGTACAGCGCGCTCAGCCGATTTCCGCTGAGCGCGGTTCGGCAGGGCGCCCGTTGCCGGGTCTGCTGTGCCGTGGACCAGATGGCGGCGTAGTCGGGGTTCCGACTCCACGCTTGGTGCGATGGACGGCCCGTTCATCCGCGGGGTCCGCTGGGTGAGGCACCGGTCGTCCTCCGAACCAGTCGCAGGTGCCGAGGCCTCGGCAGCGGGTGGGTTGAACGTGCGTCGCTGGACAGGGCCGTCGGGGAGCGGGCTGCCGGGGATGATCAGGGCTTGGACGACGTGTGGACCACTGAGGTGCTCCCGGACCTGGGCAGCCAGGGGGGCTTACGCGTACTGCAGCAGCGTGGGCTTCGCTGTGTAAAGACGTGGGGCGCCCGGAGTATCGTCGTTGCCTCGTCCCAACGGCGCGCCCGTTCCGGTGGCGCGCCGTGATGTACGGAGGAAGCCTCCATTCCATGGTGCGGAACACTTTCGGCGCGGACCTCTGGTCGGGTTTCGAATGGGTCGTCTGGCAGATTGTCGTGGACGATCCTGAGAACCGGATCAGCGCGCCGTACGAGACCGAAGGAATCAGGTTCATGCTCGCTGAGAGGAGCCGCGCGTCGATGACCGAGCTCGCTGCCCGGCTGGGGTGTGTCTACGAGGGGTGCAAGGACGACGGAACCTTCGGAAGCGACGACGATCCCTACTATGCCTGGTGGGTCCGCGTGCCGGCCGCCGAGCACGCGCGCCGGGGCCCGCGGGGCTGACCGGTCGTCGTGGAAGAACTGCAGGCATACCTGGACCAGGAGTACGCCGACCAGCATCACTGGCACGTACTCGTCGACGACCAGCGCACCGCGGCACACGCAACGGGACCGGCAGCACCCTCTCCGGCCTGACTGAGCGTTTGGTCCGCTGATTCGTGTTGGTCCCGGGGTTGGGTTCCGCGCCAGTTCGGGGTGGTTTCTCTGGTGAGGCGGCGGGTCATGGGGTCGATCATCGCGAGATGGATCATGGCTTCGGAGCGGTGCGAGTGGGTTTCGTAGTTGCGGGCGAGGCGGCGGCGGTGCATGAACCAGCCGTAGGTCCGCTCCATCGCTCAATCACACTGCACTTATGGGCTGTCACGACGATGTGCTCCACACACCACGCCGTCCTGGCTGCCCGCCATCCGCCGTCCGGCCGGGTCACGGTCCACTCGTGCGCTCCGGCCGCGGGCCTCTCGGCCGGGGCGCCGGGCGGGTGCTCCCCGGATGCTGGCCCGGGCGTGCTCCGATGCCGTGTGCTGGGCGCGTGGCAGGTCCTTTCTGGCGTGGTCTACCGCTGATCGAAGCGGCGTCGGGTCTCGTCGTCGGCTGGCAGGAACGTCTCCAGGTGCAGTCCTTCCAGGGCGGCATCTGTGGCGGTGAGGGTGGCGGAGGTGCTGAAGAACCGGAGCGGGGTGCCGTCCACGTCGATTTCGAGGGTGATCACCGGTCCCGTGAGGGGGATGGCGGCATCGGATGTGTCGAGGTACCCGGCGATCTCTGCGGCAAGCTCGTGGTGGCGCTGGTCATGGGTGCGCTCGGCACGGTGGCTCACCTGCTGCAGCAGATGGCTGCCCCACTCCGAGACATTGCCGATCCGGCGGGCCAGCCCGTCCGGATGCAGACAGACCTGGACCACATTGACCGGCGGCTCCAGCAGTTCCGGTGCGCAACCGGCCAGCAGCTGGTCAACGGCGGCGTTGGTGTCGACGATGTCCCAGTGATCGTCCAACAGCAGTGCGGGGTAGGGAAGATGGGCGTCGAGGAGTCGGCGTAGGCCGTCCATCACTACCGCGATCGAGACGTCGTCCAATGTGTGATCTTGATAGCGCGGTGCGTAGCCGGCGGCGAGCAGGAGCCGGTTGCGATCCCGCAGCGGCACGTCCAGGTTGTCGGAGAGGCGCATGAGCATCTCCGGTGTCGGGTGTGCCCTGCCGGTCTCCACCCGGCTGAGGTGCCGGGTAGAGACCCGCGACCGGTTGGACAGCTCCTGCTGGCTGAACCGGCGTCGTTCACGCCAGGTTCGCAGCAGTGCACCGACCGGCGGGGCTTCGGCTGCAACGCTCATGTCCGCGAGTCTAAGGGGCTGTGTCCGGGGTGCCATGACCTGTGAGGTCATGGACCGGACGACCGGCCCGGGCCAGGATTCCGGACATCAGCCGATCAAGACGAAGCGACCAAGGAGTACCCGTGAGTGATCTGACCGACCTGGCCGGCCGTTACATCGCCATCTGGAACGAGGCGGACGACGGCAAGCGCGCCGCGGCGATCTCCGAACTGTTCACCGCGGACGCCACGTACGCTGACCCGCTGACCGAGGTGGCGGGGCACGAGGGCATTGGCGCCGTTATCGCCGGCGCCCGTGACCAGTTCAAGGGCCTGGACTTCAAGGTGCTCGGCGAGGCCGACTCCCACCACAACATCGCGCGCTTCCAGTGGGAGCTGGTGCCCGTCGGTGGCGGCGAGAACATCGTCATCGGCTTCGACGTCCTGGCGACCGACGCGGTCGGGAAGGTTAAGAGCGTCTACGGCTTCCTCGACAAGGTGCCCGCGGGCGCCTGAGCGCACCAGGCGGGCTGAGTACCGGGCGGATCGCGGTACAACTTGGACCAGGTGCTC
>NZ_JBSFWT010000059.1:0-47057 GCF_053594975.1 Streptomyces sp. NPDC002537 | reverse complement strand
CCGAGTGCAAGATGGCGCCGCTGTCCATGGAGATGGTCCGGGACATCGACGAGGAGACCGTCGACTTCCAGGACAACTACGACGGCCGCAACCAGCCCGCACCCAAGGTGGTCACCCAGCCCCGTACACCACCCCCCGCCGCCGCGCCCGCGCCAGCAGCCGCCGTACCGTCTCGCCCGCCTCCTCCGGCGTCCGGCGAGCTCCCTTGTCGGCCGTGGGGCCGGGGTGCCAGCCCTCCATGACCGTGATGCGGCCGCCGTCGGTCTCGAAGACGTGGCCGCTGACGCCCGCGGACGCGGTGGACGTCAGCCACACCACCAGCGGTGAGACGTTGGCGGGGGACATGGCGTCGAAGCCCGTCGCGGGCGCGGCCATCGTCCGCGCGAAGACGTGCTCGGTCATGCGGGTGCGCGCCGCGGGCGCGATCGCGTTGGTCTGGACGCCGTACCGGGCGAGTTCGGCCGCGGCGACGAGGGTCAGGGCCACGATGCCGGCCTTCGCGGCGGCGTAGTTGGCCTGGCCCACGCTGCCCAGCAGACCGGCCCCCGAGGTCGTGTTGACGACCCGCGCCTCGGGCCGGCGGCCGGCCTTCGTCTCGGCGCGCCAGTGCGCCGCCGCGTGGCGCAGCGGCAGGAAGTGGCCTTTGAGGTGGACGCGTACCACCGCGTCCCAGGCGTCCTCGTCGAGGTTGACGAGCATGCGGTCGCGCAGGAACCCGGCGTTGTTGACGAGCGCGTCGAGCCGTCCGTAGTGGTGCAGGGCGGCCTCGACGAGGGAGGCGGCGCCCTCGTCCGTGGCGATGTCGGCGTGGTGGGCCACGGCGGTGCCGCCCCGCGCGGTGATCTCGTCGGCGACCTGGCGCGCCGGGTCCGCCGAGCTGCCTTCGCCGTCGGGGCCCGCCCCGAGGTCGTTGACGACGACCCGGGCTCCCTCCGCGGCGAGGGCGAGGGCATGGGCCCGCCCGAGGCCGCGGCCGGCGCCGGTGACGACGACGACGCGGCCCGCGCAGATTCCGGTGGGTTTCAGGGACATCCCGTGGCTCCGTCGAGGAAGGCGGGGCGTTCGCCGCCGCCGTGGACAAGGAGGCTCGCGCCGGTGATGTAGGCGGCGTCGGCGGAGGCCAGGAACACGGCCGCGGCGCCGATCTCGTCGGGCTCGGCGAGGCGGCCCGCGGGCACGGTGCGTGCGACGGCGGCGATGCCGTCGGCGTCGCCGTAGTGGAGGCGGGCCGCCGCGGTGCGGACCATGCCGAGGACGAGGGTGTTGACCCGGACCGCGGGCGCCCATTCGACGGCCATGGTGCGGGCGAGGTTCTCCAGCCCGGCCTTGGCCGCGCCGTAGGCGGCGGTGCCCGGGGAGGGCCGGGTGCCGCTCACGCTGCCGATCATCAGGACGGAACCGCCCTCCGGTTGCCGGCGCATGATCCGGTACGCGGCGAGCGATGCCGTCAGCGGTGCGGTGAGGTTGAGGTCGAGGATGCGGGCGTGCCGTTCGTCGGCACCCTCGCCGAGGCGCTGGAAGGGCGTGCCCCCGGCGTTGTTGACCAGGACGTCCAGCCGTCCGTGGGCCGCTTCGACTCGGGCGAAGAAGGCCCGTGCGCCCTCGGGGTCCCGGAGGTCGACGGGCAGGAAGCGGGCGGTGCCGCGCTCCGTGGCGACCGGCCGTTCCGGGGGCCGCCGGGCACAGACCACCACGCGCGCGCCGGTCTTCAGGAAGGCGCGGGCGATGCCCGCGCCGATGCCGCGCGTACCGCCGGTGACGACGACCACCCTGCCGTCAACCACTCCGTCGTCAACTGCTCTGTCGTCGCTGCCCACTTCGCACCTCCCGCCGTGGCCGGTCCGCTGCTACCTTCGACACCTAACAAACGTTTGGTGGAAAGGTAGCCGATCCTCCGATGAGTGTCTCCACCTCCCGCCCCGAAACCGCCGTCGCCGTCGTCACCGTGGACTTCCCGCCGGTCAACGCCCTGCCCGTGCGGGGCTGGTACGACCTGGCGGCGGCGGTCCGCGCGGCGGGCGACGACCCCGCGGTCCGCTGTGTCGTCCTGGCCGCCGCCGGGCGCGGCTTCAACGCCGGTGTCGACCTCAAGGAGATCCGGGGCGACCACCAGGCCCTGATCGGCGTCAACCACGCCTGTGCGGCGGCCTTTTCGGCCGTCTACGACTGCGCGGTGCCGGTGGTGGCCGCCGTGCACGGCTTCTGTCTCGGCGGCGGCGTCGGCCTGGCCGGGAACGCCGACGCGGTCGTCGCGTCCGACGACGCCACCTTCGGCCTGCCGGAGCTGGACCGGGGTGCTCTCGGGGCCGCCACCCATCTGGCCCGGCTCGTGCCGCAGCACCTGATGCGCACGCTGTACTTCACCTCGCGCACGGTCACCGCGCGGGAGCTGCACGGACACGGTTCCGTGTGGCGGGTCGTGCCGCGCGACGAACTCCGGTCCGCAGCGCTGGAGTTGGCGCGGGAGATCGCCGCCAAGGACGGCACACTGCTGCGCATGGCCAAGGCGGCCATCAACGGCATCGACCCGGTCGACGTGCACCGCAGCTACCGCTACGAGCAGGGCTTCACCTTCGAGGCCGGGCTCGGCGGAGCCGGGGACCGCCGCCGGGCGGCCTTCTTCGAGGAGCGGGAGTCATGACCGCCGACAAGAGGACGACCGCGGACGAGGCGGTGGCCCGGCTGGAGAGCGGGATGACCGTCGGCATCGGCGGCTGGGGTTCCCGCCGCAAGCCGATGGCTCTCGTGCGGGCCCTGCTGCGCTCCGGCGTCACCGATCTGACGGTGGTGTCCTGCGGCGGTCCGGACGTGGGCCTGCTGGCGGCGGCCGGGCGGATCCGCAGACTGGTCGCGCCCTTCGTCACCCTGGACTCCGTACCGCTCGAACCGCACTTCCGGGCGGCCCGGGAGCGCGGCGCGTTCGAGCTGACGGAGCTGGACGAGGCGATGTTCCTGTGGGGGCTGACGGCCGCCGCGCACCGGCTGCCGTTCCTGCCCGTGCGGGCCGGGCTGGGCTCGGACGTGATGACGGTCAACCCGGGCCTGCGGACGGTCGCTTCGCCGTACGAGGACGGGGAGGAGTTCGTCGCGGTGCCCGCGCTGACGCTGGACGCCGCGCTGGTCCACCTCAACCGGGCGGACCGGCGGGGCAACGCCCAGTACTTGGGACCCGACCCGTATCTGGACGACCTGTTCTGCGAGGCGGCGCGGGAGGCGTACGTCTCCTGCGAACGCGTCGTGGACAGCGTGGAGTTCGCGGCGGCGGGTGGGCCGCAGACGCTGCTGGTGCAACGGCACCGCGTCACCGGGGTGATCGAGGCGCCGGGCGGTGCCCACTTCACGTCCTGCGCTCCCGACTACGACCGGGACGAGGTGTTCCAGTCCGCGTACGCGCGGGCGGCGGCCGATCCGGCGGCCTGGCGGGAGTTCACGGACCGTTTCCTCTCCGGGGACGAGGACGCCTACCGGGCGGCGGTCGCGGAGTTCGGCGGGGCCGCGGCATGACGGCGACCAGGGCGGAGGTGTGCGTCGTCGCGTGCGCCGAGGCGTGGCGCGGTGACGGGGAGATCCTGGCGAGCCCGATGGGCACGGTGCCCACGCTCGGCGCGCGGCTGGCACGGCTCACCTTCGCGCCCGACCTGTTGCTGACGGACGGGGAGGCCATGCTGATCGCCGATGTGCCGCCGCTGGGCGGGCGGGCGCGCGCCGTCGAGGGGTGGCTGCCGTTCCGCCGCCATCTCGCGCTGGTCACCGGCGGCGGGCGGCATGTGATGATGGGCGCGAGCCAGCTCGACCGGTACGGCAACCAGAACATCTCGTGCGTCGGCGACTGGCGGCGCCCCGCGCGGCAGCTGCTGGGGGTGCGCGGAGCGTCCGTCAACACCCTGAACAATCCGACCAGTTACTGGATCCCCCGGCACTCCCCGCGGGTGCTGGTCGAGCGGGTCGACATGGTCTGCGGCGTCGGTCACGACCGGGCGGCGGCCGCCGGTCCGTCCGCCTCCCGTTTCCATGAACTCCGCCGGGTCGTCACCGATCTGGCCGTGCTCGACTTCGCGACGCCGGACCGTTCGATGCGGGTGCGTTCCCTGCATCCCGGCGTGACCCCCGAGGAGCTCGGAGCGGCGACGGGCTTCCCGCTCGACGTCCCGGACGGCACACCCGTCACCCGCGCCCCGACCGCCGAGGAGCTGCGGCTCCTCCGCGAGGTCCTCGACCCGGACGGCCTGCGGGAGCGGGAGGTGCGGGTGTGAGGACGGCGTTCACCGAGCTGACCGGGGTCCGTTACCCCCTCGTGCAGACCGGCATGGGCTGGGTGGCGGGCCCCCGGCTGGTGTCGGCGGCGGCGAACGCCGGGGCCCTGGGCATCCTGGCCTCCGCGACGATGACCCTGGATCAACTCCGTTCGGCGATAAGGGAGGTGAGGTCGCGTACGGACCGTCCGTTCGGGGTGAATCTCCGCGCGGACGCCGGTGACGCGGCCGAACGGGTCGCCGTCGTCGTCGAGGAGGGGGTGCGGGTCGCCTCGTTCGCGCTCGCGCCCTCGCGGGAGCTGATCGCCCGGCTCAAGGACGCCGGTGTCGTGGTCGTCCCGTCGGTGGGCGCGCGGCGCCACGCCGAGAAGGTGGCGGCGTGGGGCGCGGACGCGGTGGTGGTGCAGGGCGGCGAGGGCGGCGGGCACACGGGCGGGGTGGCGACGACGGTCCTGCTGCCGCAGGTGGTGGACGCGGTCGGCATTCCGGTCGTCGCGGCGGGCGGCTTCCACGACGGGCGCGGGCTGGCGGCGGCGCTGGCGTTCGGGGCGTCGGGCGTGGCGATGGGCACCCGTTTCCTCCTCACGTCCGACAGCACGGTCCCGGACGCGGTGAAGGCCGTGTACCTCGCCGCGTCGGTCGGGGACGTCACGGTGACGACGAAGGTCGACGGGCTCCCCCACCGGATGCTGCGGACGCCCTTCGTCACGGCGCTCGAACGGTCGGGGCGCACCGCCTCGCTCCTCCGGGCGCTGCGGCACGCCGCCGCCTTCCGCGAGGTGTCGGGCCTGGGTCCGCTGCGCCTGCTGCGCGAGGGGCTGGCCGCGCGGCGCGGCCGGGATCTGACCTGGAGTCAGGTATTGCTGGCGGCGAACACGCCGATGATGCTGAAGGCCGCGATGGTGGACGGGCGTACGGACCTCGGGGTGATGGCGGCGGGACAGGTCGCCGGGGTCATCGACGACCTGCCGTCGTGTGCGGAGCTGGTGGAACGGGTGATGCGGGAGGCGTCGGAGACGCTTTCGGTATTGGCGGCGCGGTGGTGACTGCCGGCCCTGGGCTGCGGGCCGGTTCGCCGCCTGCGGCGGGAGCGCCCTTCGGGCGCGTCCTCAAACGCCGGACGGGCTGGATTTGCGGACCGTAGTCCACAACCTGCGGGCAAAATCAGCCCGTCCGGCGATTGAGGACAAGCGGCGAAGCCGCTTCGGGGGTCCGGGGGTCTCCCCCTCACGCGGCGAAGCCGCACATCGACACTGCGGGAAGGGGCGGGACCGGGGAGAAAAGACCCCGGTGGTCACAGCCGTTCGACGATCGTCACGTTCGCCTGGCCGCCGCCCTCGCACATGGTCAGCAGGCCGTAGCGGCCGCCGACGCGCTCCAGTTCGTGCAGGAGGGTGGTCAGCAGCTTCGCACCGGTCGCCCCCAACGGATGACCCAGCGCGATCGCGCCGCCGTTGACATTGACCCGGCCCGGATCCGCACCCGTCTCCCGCAGCCAGGCCAGAACCACCGAGGCGAAGGCCTCGTTGATCTCGACCAGGTCGATGTCGTCGATCGTCAACCCGGACCGCTTGAGCGCGTGGTCGGTGGCCGGGATGGGCGCGGACAGCATCCGGATGGGGTCCTCGCCGCGCGCGGAGAGGTGGTGGACGCGGGCGCGCGGGGTCAGGCCGTGGTCGCGCAGGGCGCGTTCGCTCGCGACGAGGACGGCCGCCGCCCCGTCCGAGACCTGGGAGGAGAGCGCCGCCGTCAGCGTCCCGCCGGGCAGCACCGGCCGGAGCGCGGCCATCTTCGCCAGGGAGGTGTCGCGGCGCGGCCCCTCGTCCACCGTCACCGTGCCCAGCGGGACGAGCTCGCGGTCGAAGCGGCCCTCGTCGGCGGCCCGTACGGCCCGCCGGTGGGAGCCGAGCGCGAACTCCTCCATCGCCTCGCGGGTGATGCCCCACTGTCCGGCGATCGCCTCGGCGCCGTGGAACTGGCTGACGGTCCGGTCGCCGTAGCGGGCCCGCCAGCCCGCCGACCCGGCGTACGGGCCGTCGGTCAGTCCCAGCGGCTCGGCGGCCCGGCGGGCGGCGTACGCGATGGGGACCAGCGACATGTTCTGCACGCCGCCCGCGACGACGAGGTCCTGGGTGCCGGAGAGCACGCCCTGGGCGGCGAAGTGGACGGCCTGCTGACCGGAGCCGCACTGCCGGTCGACGGTGACGCCGGGCACCTCCTCGGGGAGGCCCGCGGCGAGCCAGCTCGTCCGGGCGATGTCCCCGGCCTGCGGACCCACCGCGTCGAGGCAGCCGAGGACCACGTCGTCGACGGCGGCCGGGTCCACGCCGGTGCGGTCCATCAGCGCCCGCAGCACGTGGGCGCCGAGGTCGGCGGGGTGGACGGCGGAGAGCCCGCCGCCCCGTCTGCCGACGGGGGTGCGGACCGCTTCGACGACGTAGGCCTCTGCCATGGCTGTTGCTCCTCGGGTCGGTCGCTCACTCCCGGACGGCGATGCCGTCCAGGACCATCGACAGGTACTGGCGGGCGATCTCCTCGGGCGCGTGCCGTCCGCCCGGCCGGTACCAGGACGCGGCGACCCACACGGTGTCGCGGACGAAGCGGTAGGCGAGCCGGGTGTCGAGGTCGGCGCGGAACGCCCGTTCGGCGACGCCGCGTCGCAGGGTGCCCAGCCACGCCTTCTCGAACCGCCGCTGCGAGTCGGTGAGATAGCCGAAGCGCGGCCGGCCCGCGAGGTGCCGGGACTCCTTCTGGTAGATGGCGACGGCGGGACGGTGCCGGTCGATCGCGCGGAAGGACTCGGTGACGAGGGCCTCCAGGGTCTCGCGGGGCCCGTGGTCCGCGGCGAGCACGGCGTCGTAGCCCGCCCACAGCTCGTCCAGGAAGGTGGAGAGGATCTCGTCGAGCATCGACTCCTTGGAGTCGAAGTGGTAGTAGAGGCTGCCCGCGAGCAGGCCGGCCGTGTCGGCGATCCTGCGGACGGTGGTGGCGTCGTAGCCCTGGGCGGCGAAGACCTCGGCGGCGGTCGCGAGGAGTTCGCGGCGCCGTGCGGGAGCGGCGGGGTTCGCGGGGGTCTGCTTGCTGTTCGGCACGGGGTCATTCTCGGTCACGCGCGCTGGCTGCTGACGGAAACCGTCTCCCCGGTCATGTACGAGGAGTAGCCGCTGGCGAGGAAGACGATCACGTTGGCGACCTCCCAGGGCTCCGCGGCCCGGCCGAACGGCTCACGCTCCGTCAGTTCGGCGAGCAGCTCGGGGGTGGTGACCCCGGCCAGGTGCGGGTGCAGGGCGAGGCTCGGCGAGACCGCGTTGACGCGGACGCCGTAGGCGGCGGCCTCGACAGCGGCGCAGCGGGTGAGGGCCATCACCCCGGCCTTGGCGGCGGCGTAGTGGGCCTGGCCGCGCTGGGCGCGCCAGCCCATGACGGAGGCGTTGTTGACGACGACGCCACCGCCGGTGCCGCTGTCCCGCATCCGGCGGAGTGCGGCGCGGGTGCAGCGGAAGGTGCCGTTGAGGGAGGTGTCGATGACCTTGTCCCACTGTTCGTCGGTCATCTCCACGAGGTCCGCGGTGCCGCCGAGCCCGGCGTTGTTGACGACGATGTCGAGGGCGCCGTGGCGTTCCTCCGCGAGGTCGAGGAGGGCGGCGACCTGGGCCTCGTCGGTGACGTCGCAGGGCAGTCCGGCGACCTGGCGGGAGCCGAAGCAGTCGCTGAGCGCCGCGACGGTGGCCCGGAGCCGGCGGGCGTGCGCGTCGCCGAGGACGACGCGGGCGCCCTCCTCCAGGAAGCGGCGCGCGGTGGCCCCGCCGATGCCGGTGCCCGCGGCGGCGGTGATGACGGCGGTACGGCCCGACAGGAGTTCATGGCCGGGGAGATAGGGCGGCGGGCCGGGCCGGGAGGCGGTGCGGGACTCCGTGCGGGACTCCTCGACGCTGCTCATGACGGTACGTTAACCTACCAAACACTTGTTAGGGAAGGATGGGCGATGGCCGCTGACCCGACAGTGCGGTACGAGCGGAAGGGCCCGCTCGCGACGGTCACCATGGACCGGCCGCGGTATCGCAACGCCCAGAATTCCGCGATGACTTACGCGCTCGACGACGCCTTCCGGCGGGCGGCGGACGACGACGGTGTGGCGGTGGTGATCCTCGCCGGGGCGGGCGGGCACTTCTCGGCGGGCCATGACATCGGCTCCCCCGGGCGCGACGCCCATCTTCCCCGTCCGCGCCGGGCGGGCCTGTGGTGGGACCACTCCGGCAAGACGGGCGCGGAGAGCCGTTACGCCCGCGAGTCCGAGGTGTACCTGGGCATGTGCAGGCGCTGGCGCGAGCTGCCCAAGCCGGTGGTCGCGGCGGTCCAAGGCGCCTGTGTGGCAGGCGGGTTGATGCTGGCCTGGGTCTGCGACCTGATCGTGGCGAGCGAGGACGCCTTCTTCGCCGACCCGGTCGTCCGGATGGGCATCCCCGGTGTCGAGTACTTCGCCCATCCGTGGGTGATGCCGCCGCGCGTCGCCAAGGAGTTCCTCTACACCGGCGACCGGATGAGCGCGCGGCGCGCGTACGAGCTCGGCATGGTCAACCGCGTGGTGCCGCGCGAACGACTCGCCGCCGAAGCCGAGGAGTTGGCGACACGTATCGCCGGGATGCCGCGGATGGGGCTCGCGCTCGCGAAGCGGGCGGTCAATCAGGCGGAGGACCTCCAGGGGCTGCACAGCGGGCTCGACGCGGCGTTCGCCCTCCACCACCTCGCGCACGCCCACAACGCCGAGACCGGCGGCGACCCGCTCGGCGGCATGGACGTCCGCGCGATGAAGGAGCGCGGTGCCTGATGGACCTGGATCTCACCGCGGAGGAGGCGGCGTTCCGCGCGGAGGCCCGCGACTGGCTCGCCGCGCACGTACCGCGCACGCCGCTGCGCTCTCTGGAGACGCGGGAGGGGTTCGCCGAACACCGCGCGTGGGAGCGGACGTTGGCGGCGGACCGCTGGTCCGTGGTGTCCTGGCCCGCCGCGTACGGCGGACGGGACCGGTCGCTGCTGGAGTGGCTGCTCTTCGAGGAGGAGTACTACGCGGCCGGCGCTCCCGGCCGTGTCACCCAGAACGGCATCGGCCTCCTCGCCCCCACCCTCCTCGCGCACGGCACCGAGGAGCAGCGCGCCCGGGTCCTGCCGTCGATGGCGAACGGTGCGACGGTCTGGGCGCAGGCCTGGTCGGAGCCGGAGGCGGGCTCGGACCTCGCGTCCTTGCGGTCGGTCGCCGTGCCGGCGGCGGGCGGCTGGCGCCTGCGCGGGCAGAAGACCTGGTCGTCGCGGGCGGCGTTCGCCGACCGGGCCTTCGGTCTGTTCCGCAGCCATCCGGACCCGGAGCGGCCGCCGCACCACGGGCTGACGTATGTGATGTTCCCGCTGGACGCGGAGGGGGTGACGGTGCGGCCCGTCGGCCGCCTCGACGGCAGGCCGGCCTTCGCCGAGCTCTTCCTCGACGACGTGTTCGTGCCGGACGCGGACGTGATCGGCGAGCCGGGGCGGGGCTGGAGCGTGGCCATGAGCACCGCGGGCCACGAGCGGGGGCTGACCCTGCGCAGCCCCGGCCGCTTCCTCGCCGCGGCGCGGCGGCTGGTCGCCCTGTGGCGCGAGACGGGGGACCCGGGTGACGCGGCGCTCCGGGAGCGGGTGGCCGACGTCGTCATCAGGGCGCGGGCGTACCAGTTGTTCGCCTACGGCCGCGCGAGGCGGCTCGCCGCCGGGAGCGCGGAGCCGCCGGTGGCGGAGGCCAGTGCGACCAAGCTGTTCTGGTCCGAGCTGGACCTGGCGCTGCACGAGACGGCGCTCGATCTGCTCGGCGCACGCGGCGAGTTGGCCTCCGACGCCCCGGAGGCTCCGTTCGGCTGGGCGGACGGCTTCGTGTTCGCGCTGGCGGGGCCGATCTACGCGGGGACGAACGAGATCCAGCGGGATGTGGTGGCGGAGCGGCTGCTCGGGCTGCCGCGGGGACGGCGGCGGTGAGCGCGGGGCCGCCGCGGGCGGAAGGAACGTGCGCATGCGGTTCGTACTGGACGATGAACAGCGGCAGTTCCAGGACTCGCTGCGCCGGATGCTCGGCGCGGCCGACACTCCCTCGGCCGTCCGCGCGTGGGCGCGCGGCGATCACCGGCCCGGCCTGGCGCTGTGGGAGCGGCTCGCGAAGGCCGATGTCTTCACCCTGACCGGCCCGGACACCGCCACGGAACTCACCCTCGTATTCGTCGAGTTGGGCCGTCACGCGGCGCCCGGCCCCTTGGCCGAGACGGTCGCGGCGGCCGCTCTCCTCTCCCGACTCGCCGAGCTCGGCACACCGGCCCCCGCCGACGCCTGGCTCCCCCGCATCCGCTCCGGTGCGGCGAGGGTGACGCTGACGCTCCCGGCGGGCGGTCCGTACGCCCTGGACGCGGACGTGTGCGACGGGATCCTCGCCGTGGCTCCGGGCACGGACACGCTGCGGCTCGCGACGGGCCACGGCCCCGTACAGCCGTCCCTCGATCCGGCGCGGCGGCTCGCGCGGCCGGACGGCGGCGGGGAGACACTGGCCACCGGGCCGGGAGTACGGAACGCCGTGGCGTACGCGGCGGACCTGGCGGCGTTCGCGGTCGCCGCACAGGCGCTGGGGGTCGGGTACGCGCTGCTGGAACGGACCGTCGCGCACGCGCGGCGGCGTACGCAGTTCGGCTCGCCGATCGGCGCGTTCCAGGCAGTGAAGCACCGGCTGGCGGACACCTTGGTGGGACTGGAGTTCGCCGGTCCGCTGGTGTACGGCGCCGCGGTCGCCCTCGCGGCGGGCGCGCCGGACGCCCCGGCGGGGGTGGCCGCGGCGAAGGCCTCCGCCTGCGACGCGGCGTACGCGGCCGCCCGGACGGCGCTTCAGTTGCACGGGGCGATCGGTTACACCGCCGAGTACGACCTGTCCCTGTGGTTCGGCAAGGCGCGGGCGCTGCGGTCGGCGTGGGGCACTCCGGCGGAGTGCCGGGCCCACGCGCTGGACCTGCTGCCCGACTGACCCGCGGCCTTCTCCCCGGCCTGGACGCCTTCGCTCATCACGGCCGCCCACCGAACCGCCAGTTGTGCACCTCGATGTCGGCGTACAGGTCCGGGGTCAGGATGGCACGTGCCGTGTCCGGGTCCTGGGCCCGGATCAACGCCGCTGTGCCCAGCCAGACGGCGCCGTCGTCGGACAGCAGCGGCCCGTAGATCGCCTCCGGTCCGGCCGCCGGGCGATCATCTCCTCCGTGTACCGGTCCATATAGGCCCATGCTCTTCGAGCAACTCCTCGCGCAGCGGCAGGGAGCCGGTCCGGTCGCGGTGGTAGTCAGCGAACCTGGTCGCTCTGCGGCCCGATGCCTTTGATCCTGGTCGGAGTTCCGTCCGGGGCGAACGAGTGGCGGAAGGTGAAGGCGTGCGGTGCGGAGCCGTGGTCGTGGAGGTGTTCCAGCCTGGAAACCCCGTCCTGCCAGGTGGGTATCACGCCGTCGGAGACCCACCAGAACACGTGATTCGGGTGTGCTGTCTTCTCGAACCAGTCGTAACGCCTGTTGAGTGCCTCTCGGTGCAGACCGGTGTAGATGGCGTCGAAGGCGGGGCCGAGGTCGGTCCAGAGCGAGAGGGTCGTGGCCAGGGCGGTGGTTTCCACCGTGCGACCCTTGCCGTACCAGGTCGGTACGGCGAACTCTCCCCACGCGCCCCAGTTCAAGTCGAAGTGTGTGCCCCGGCCGCCGTCTGCCGCTTCGGCATGAGCGAGGTATCCGGGGTGCCGGCTGATCTTCCGGTAGATGGCCTCGCCGCTGTCGTGGAGTTCGCGCGTGAGAGGTGCGGGATCGGCGAGAGGTGACTTCAGGACGCCGAATGTGTACAGAGCAAGATGGGGCATGCGTCTCTCCCTGGTTGGGGGTGCCTGGTGTGGACCCGGTCCGCGGTGGCTCAGGCCTGAAGAAACTCCTGTGCGACCGTGGGCGATCGCCGAAGACCAGGTGAAGGTAGCTGCCTCCGCGGCCCCTGTCGAAGTTGCGTTTTCCCTGCCCAAGTGCCCTATCGCACCGGTCATTGCGGGGGCTGGGGCGGTGACGGGCGGGGCAGATGGCCTACGGCCACAGGAGCGGGCACCGGCTGCGGGTGCGGGTGCGTACGCTCAAGGCGTCGGCCTGCCGGATGCCTGCCGGATGCCTGCCGGGAGTGAAGTACCGCCCTCACGCTGGTCGTGCCCGGGCCCTGCGGGGGCTGGTGGTCGGCGACCGCGTACAGGTGGTCGCGTTCGTCGGTGGACAGGCGCAGGGCCCCGTACGGGGGAGGAAGGTCAGCGGCCGGTGGTGACGACCATGCGGAAGCGGGCCTTTCCGCTGGTCATCCGCTCCACGGCAGCGGCGGTCTCCGCCAGCGGGACCTCTTCGGTCCAGGCGCGTACGCCGGTCTGCGCGGCGAAGCGCAGGGTGTCCTGGATGTCGAAAGCGGCGCCGGAGGAGTGCGCGTAGATCTTCCGGTCACCGTTCAGCAGTTGGAGGCCGCTGACCTGGAGCGGGTCGGGCGAGACGCCGACGATGACCAGTTCGCCGCGCCGTCCGAGGCCGTCGACGGTGGCGGACATGGCGCCGGCGTCGGTGACCGTGGCGAGGACCACCCTGGCCCCGCCGAGGGCCTGGAGCTGCCCGGCGACGTCGCCTTCGGTGCTGTCGACGTAATGCGCGGCGCCGAGCCGCTGGGCCAGGTCCTTCTTCTCCTGGCCGCGGGCGATGGCCACGGTGCGGAAGCCCATGGCGCGGGCGAACTGCACGCCCAGGTGTCCGAGCCCGCCCAGGCCCAGGACGGCGACGGTGTCGCCGGGGCGGGCGGCGGAGCGGCGCAGCGCGTTGAAGACGGTGACGCCCGCGCACGCCAGCGGGGCGGCCTCGACGGCGGTCAGCTCGTCGGGGATCGCGGCCAGCGCCATGGCGGGGACGACGATCGAGTCGGCGTAGCCGCCGGGGTAGGCGGCGCCGGGGACCGCGAGCTGCCGGCACAGGACGGCGTCGCCGTCGCGGCAGGCGTCGCAGCGGCCACAACTGCCGCCGTACCAGCCGACGGCGACCCGGTCGCCGATCTGCCGGCCCTCCACGCCCTCTCCGAGGGCGTCGATGCGGCCGGCGATCTCGTGTCCGGGCGTGACGGGGAAGGTGGTGCCCGGCAGAACCCCGGCCGCGATGAGGAGGTCGGAGTGGCACACCCCGCACGCCTCGACCGTGATCCGCACGGCACCGGGGCCGGGCTCGCGGGCCGGGACCTCGGCCAGCTCGGGCGCCTGGCCCGGGGCGGCGATCCGTACGGCACGAAGCGAGGCCGTGGAAGCAGGGGAAGCAGACATGACGTGACCCTTCGTAGCGGCACGAGCGGGGGAAACCCCGCGTACTGGCTTCTCCAGTCTTGACCGGTTACGCGCCGTTATCCACGGTCTGCCGGTCCGGCGCTGACCGTGTCGGGGAGGTCATCTCTCGGTCGCAACCCTCTTCCCGGATCGCCGTCGAACCCTTGCACGCCATACGCCCAGGGGGTATACATGTCTCAGTCAGATACCCCCCAGGGGTATTCACCTCGGTCCCGGGAGCAGCGATGTCCACCACCGCCACGCAGGTCGAACTCACCATCGGCGGCATGACGTGCGCCTCGTGCGCGGCACGCGTCGAGAAGAAGCTCAACCGCATGGAGGGTGTCGAGGCCACCGTCAACTACGCCACGGAGAAGGCCAGGGTGACCTACCGCGAGGGCCTCACGGTGGCCGATCTCGTCGCCACGGTGGAGGCCACGGGGTACACCGCCGCGGTGCCCCGGCCCGTGCGGAAGACGGGCCCGGCGCCCGGTCCGGCGCCCGAGGAGGACGACCCGGACGACGGGGGCGGCGAGTTGCGCGTCCTGCGGCAGCGCCTCGTGACCTCCGTCGTGCTGGCGGTGCCGGTGGTCGTCCTGGCGATGGTGCCCGCCCTGCAGTTCACGTACTGGCAGTGGCTGTCCCTGACGCTGACCGCACCCGTGGTCACCTACGCGGCCTGGCCCTTCCACCGTGCCGCCTGGACCAACGCCCGGCACGGGGCGGCGACCATGGACACCCTGATCTCGGTGGGCACGTCGGCGGCGTTCCTGTGGTCGGTGTGGGCGCTGTTCTTCGGCGGCGCGGGGATGCCGGGGATGACCCACTCGTTCGAGCTGACCATCGCGCGCGGTGACGGCGCGGAGAACATCTACCTCGAAGCGGCCGCCGGGGTGACGGCGTTCATCCTGGCCGGGCGCTATTTCGAGGCCCGGTCCAAGCGCAGGGCGGGGGCCGCGCTGAAGTCGCTGCTGGAGCTGGGCGCCAAGGAGGTGACGGTGCTGCGCGGGGGCCGCGAGGAGCTGGTCCCCGTCGAGGACCTCATGGTCGGCGACCGCTTCGTCGTCCGGCCCGGTGAGAAGATCGCCACGGACGGCACCGTCGTCGAGGGCGCGTCCGCGGTGGACGCCTCGATGCTCACCGGCGAGTCCGTGCCGGTCGAGGTCGGGGTGGGCGACGGCGTCACCGGGGCGACGCTCAACGCGGGCGGGCGGCTGGTCGTCGAGGCGACCCGGGTCGGTTCCGACACCCAACTGGCCCGGATAGCCGGGCTGGTGACGGATGCTCAGAACGGCAAGGCGGCCGCGCAGCGGCTGGCCGACCGGATCTCCGCGGTGTTCGTGCCCGTGGTCATGGCCCTCGCGCTCGGTACGTTCGCGTTCTGGCTGATCGGCGGCGCGGGCCTGACGGCGGCCTTCACGGCCGCGGTGGCGGTGCTGATCATCGCCTGCCCGTGCGCGCTGGGCCTCGCGACGCCGACGGCGCTGATGGTGGGTACGGGCCGGGGCGCGCAGCTCGGCATCCTCATCAAGGGCCCGGAGATCCTGGAGACCACCCGCAAGGTCGACACGATCGTCCTGGACAAGACCGGTACCGTCACCACCGGCCGGATGACGCTGCTGGCGGTGCACACCGCCGAGGGCACGGCGGAGGCCGACGTGCTGCGGCTCGCGGGCGCGCTGGAGCACGCCTCCGAGCACCCCGTCGCGCGGGCCGTCGCCGCGGGCGCCGCCGAGCGGGTCGGCACGCTGCCCGTACCGGAGGACTTCGCCAACGTGCCGGGGCTCGGGGTGCAGGGCGTCGTGGACGGGCACGCGGTGCTCGTCGGCCGGGAGAAGCTGCTCGACGCGTGGGCGATGCCGCTGCCCGCCGGGCTGGCGCGGGCGAAGGGCGAGGCGGAGTCGGCCGGGCGCACGGCCGTCGCGGTGGCGTGGGACGGCGAGGCGCGGGCGGTGCTGGAGGTCGCGGACGCGGTGAAGGCGACGAGCGCGGAGGCGGTCCGGCGGCTGCGGGCGCTGGGGCTGACCCCGATCCTGCTGACCGGCGACAACCGGGCCGCGGCGGAGGCGGTGGCCGCCGAGGTCGGCATCGACGAGGTGATCGCCGAGGTCATGCCGGAGGACAAGGTCGACGTCGTCAAGCGGCTGCAGGACGAGGGCCGTTCGGTCGCGATGGTCGGCGACGGGGTCAACGACGCGGCGGCACTGGCGCAGGCGGACCTGGGGCTCGCGATGGGCACCGGCACGGACGCGGCGATCGAGGCGGGCGACCTCACCCTCGTCCGCGGTGACCTGCGGGTGGCGGCGGACGCGATCCGGCTGGCGCGGCGCACCCTCGCGACGATCAAGGGCAACCTGTTCTGGGCGTTCGGCTACAACGTGGCCGCGCTGCCGCTCGCGGCCGCCGGGCTGCTCAACCCCATGATCGCGGGGGCGGCGATGGCCTTCTCCTCGGTGTTCGTCGTGGGCAACAGCCTGCGGCTGCGCGGCTTCCGCGCCGTGCAGATCCCCGACAGCACCCCGACAGCACCCTGACGCACCGTCGGACATCGGGAGGGCGGGCCGGGCATCCCGGCCCGCCCTCCGGCGTGGACGGGCCTTTCCCCGGCGGGAGATGAGCCCCGTGTCCCCGGTTGATGATGAATCCGTAACAGAGGCACCCTCCGTCGGTCCCGGCGCCTCTTCGCTGGTGACAGACACCGCCGACAGGGAGGGCAGAAGCCATGGCGCTGCAGCTGCAGAAGAAGCACACGATCCGGATCGCGGCCGCGGCGGCGGTGCTCTCGATAGCCGCGGGCACCATCGCGGTGGCCGCCGAGCACGGCGGGGGCGGCGGGAGCAGCAGCCCGGTGACGGACCGTCCGGTGCCGGGCAAGGCCGTGAGCGACGAGATCGTCCGGGTCTCGGAGGACCCCGGCAAGACCGTCAACCTCACCTTCGACGACGGCCCGGACGCCACCTGGACGCCCAAGGTGCTCGCCCTGCTGGAGCAGTACGGTGCCAAGGCGACCTTCTGCATGATCGGCCCGAACGCGCAGAAGCACCCGGACCTGGTGAAGAAGGTCGTCGCGGCGGGGCACCGGCTGTGCGACCACTCGGTGTCGCACGACACGACGATGGACAAGAAGCCGGTGGCGTACCAGGAGAAGGAGATCCTGGACGCGAAGAAGATGATCGAGGACGTGTCGGGCGGCGAGCCCGTGCGCTACTACCGGGCGCCGGGCGGGGCGTTCACCCCCGACAGCCGGCGGATCGCCGCCGAGAACGGGATGCGGCCGCTCGGCTGGAACGTGGACACCAAGGACTTCGAGCACCCGGGCGTGGACAAGATCCTGGACACGGCGAAGCGGGAGCTGAGCAAGGGCCCGACGATCCTCATGCACGACGGCGGCGGTTCGCGCGCGCAGACCGTGGAGGCGCTCGCGCGGCTGCTGCCGTGGCTCAAGCAGCAGGGCTACACCTTCAGCTTCCCCAAGATCTGACCGGCCACCGCCCCTAGGGGGCCGGCGACGCCGGGCTGGGCAGACTGCCCGCCGGGAAGGCGTTGTTGTTGTCGCAGACGAGGTCCGAGCTGACGTAGCCGCCGCCGCTGAGCTCCACCTTCACGTCGTGGATCTGCCGCCCCGGGGGCACTTCGGCGGTCGCGGCCGTGCACACGAGCTGGCTGCGGGCCACGGGGGACAGCTTCAGCACGTTGTTCGGGAGCTGGATGCCCACCCGCATCGTGCCGGTGGTGACGTGGACCTCGCCGTTCAGCTTCGGCAGGTCGGAGTAGAAACCGCGTTCCTTCTCCGGCTGGTTGGTCCCCTTCAGCAGCAGGGCGATGGCGTCCTCCGCGCCGACCTTCTCCCCGGCCTCGCGGGGTGAGGACACGATGCCGGTCGGCGTCATGAAGTAGAGCTGGACGTAATGGACGTTGGCCTGCTGCCGCCTGGCCCCGGTGGCGGGCTCCCCCACGTCGATGACGCCGGTGGTGGTGACACCGCAGCCCGCGAGCGTGGCGGCCAGCAGGGCGGCGCCGACGGCACGGTGCTTCCTCATGCCTGCTCACCCCCGCCGCGCCGCAGGGGCAGGTCGACGGTGAACACCGCGCCTCCTCCGGGTGCGTTGGCCGCCCGTACCTCCCCGTCGTGCAGGCGGACGTTCTCCAGGGTGATGGCGAGGCCGAGGCCGCTGCCCTCGGAGCGGGCGCGGGCGGAGTCGGCCTTGAAGAACCGGTCGAAGACGTGCGGCAGCACCTCGGGGTCGATGCCGGCGCCCCGGTCGGCGATCTCGATCAGCAGCCGCTCGCCGGTGTCCCGCTCCTCGGCCCGTACGGCGACGCGCACCGGTTCCCCGCCGTGCTTCAGCGCGTTGCCGACGAGGTTGGCGACCACGACATCGATGCGGCGCGGGTCCAGCCGGGCCCGGATGCCCTCGGGCAGGTCCGCGGCCACCTTGTCCTGCCAGCCGCGCGCCTGGAGGGTCTTGCGCACGGTCTCGGAGACGTCGACCTCGTCGAGGTGGAGGGCGGCGGCGCCCGCGTCGAAGCGGGAGATCTCCATCAGGTCCTCGACCATGCGGGCGAGCTTCCCGGTCTCCTCGCTGATCAGCCGGACCGCGTAGGCGGTGTCGGGGTCGAGCGTGGCGGCGTCCTCGTCGAGGACGTCGACGACCGCGGTCATGGCGGCCAGCGGGGTGCGCAGCTCGTGCGAGACGTCGGCGGCGAAGCGCCGGGAGTTGGCCTCCATGCGGCGCAGCTCGGCGACGTTCTCCTCCAGGGCCTCCGCCATGTCGTTGAAGGTGCGGGAGAGGTCGGCCAGCTCGTCGCGGCCGGTCACCCGCAGCCGGGTGTCGAGCTCGCCCGCGGCGATCTTCCGGGAGGCGCGGCGCAGTTCGCGCACCGGCCGCAGCACACCGCGCGCGGCGATCAGCGCGGGCACGGCGGCCACCGCGATCGCGGGCAGGGCGCCGTTCTGCGCGGCCTGGACCAGGGCGCGCACATTGGCCTCGTCCTCGCGGAGCGCCATCTGCGCGTACACCTCCAGGCCCGATGCCCTGCCGGTGTCCCGGTAGGTGACGGGCAGGCCGATGGAGAGCCAGGGCGAGCCGTCCATGTCCATGCGCTGGAAGGCCGGGATGCCGTCGCGGACCTTCTTCTGGAGCCCCCGCGGAATGCTCCGGTCGCTGTTGTCCCCGGCGGGCAGCAGGGGGCCGTCCTGGTAGCGCACGTGGATGATCCAGCGCTGAGCGGCGCCGGCTGCGGTGAGCCGGTGGCTGAGCTCCTGCTGGGCCTGCGGGGTCAGCGGGAAGGTGTAGTCGGGCACCTGCGAGTTCACCTGCGAGCGCAGGGAGTCGATGGCCGTGTCCTGGGTGTGCTTGAGGATCGCGGTGCGCGCGGAGCGGAAGGTCAGCGCGGCCGTGGTGAGCGCGCTGAGCGCCGCGACCAGCAGGAACGCGACGACCAGCCGGGCCCGGAGGCCGCCCGCGACGGCGCGCAGCGTCGGACGGCGGAGCTCGGGCCTGCGCAGGACCGGGCGCTTCGGCCTCACAGGGGTCCGAACCGGTAGCCGAAACCGCGCACGGTCTGGATGTACTTCGGGGACCGCGTGGACTCCTCGACCTTGGTGCGCAGCCGCATCACGCAGGCGTCCACGAGCCGGGCGTCACCGTGGTAGCTGTGCTCCCACACGTGCTCCAGGAGCTGCTGGCGGCTGAAGACCCGGCCGGGTGTCGCGGAGAGGTAGAGCAGCAGCTTCATCTCGGAGGGGGCGAGCGGCAGGTCCTGGCCGTGCTTGGCGACGAGCAGGCCCGCGCGGTCGATGCTGAGGTCGCCGTGCGTCTCGACGGGCTGCGCGGCGGCGGGGTCGGGGCCGCCGTCGCCCGGTGCGGCGCGGCGCAGCACGGCGCGGATGCGGGCCTCGAGGACCTCGCCCCGGGCGGGCTTGACGATGTAGTCGTCGGCGCCCGCCTCCAGCCCGAGGACGACGTCGATGTCGTCGCCGCGCGCGGTGAGCATGATGATCGGGATCTGCCGGGTGGCACGGATCTTGCGGCAGACCTCGAAGCCGCTCATGTCGGGCAGCATCAGGTCGAGGAGCACCAGGTCGGGGCGGAAGCTCTCCATGGCGGCGAGACCGGCCCCTCCGGTCGCCGCGCCCTCGACCTCGTGGCCGCGGCGGCGCAGGGTGAGGGTGACGCCCTCCCTGACGGCCCGGTCGTCCTCGATCAGCAGCACGCGTGACATGCGGCCAGTATCCGTCCCATCAGCACATTCTTGCGACGTTCGGCCCTCCGGCCGGTGGAACTGTCACCGAGTGCTCATATTCCCGGGGTGCCGGTGGGCGGTGGGGCGCCGCCGAGTACGGGCCACAGCCCGGGGTCCTCGAAGTCCAGCGCCCACAGGGCGACGCCCTCGACCCCGTGGCGGTGGAGCACGGACAGGTGGGCGGCGGTGCCGCGCGCGTCCTGGTACCAGACCTCGCGCCGGGTGCCGTCCTCCTCGGTGTAGGAGAAGTGCGGGGTCGCGGAACCGGGGTCGAGTGCGTAGGGCGCGCCGACGCGGCGGCGCAGCGCCTCCGCCTCGCGGGCGGTGCGGTGGGTGGCGCGGGCGGGGTCGCCGGTCCGGTGGTCCCAGCCGTAGGCCGGGACGCCCATCTCGATCCGGTCGGCCGGGACCCGGGCGGTGGCGTAGCGGAGGATCTCGTCGTACCAGTCGGGGCTGGAGAGGGGGCCGGGCTCGTCGAGGGCGTTGTGCAGGTTGTAGCCCATGATCCGCAGCCGGTCGAGGGAGCGTCCGAGGCGGGCGTAGTCGTAGACGGGGCCCTCGTCGTGGGCGGGGGTGGCGGAGCGGGGGAAGACGGCGGCCGTGCACTGTTTGCGCAGGGCGTGCAGCCTGGCGCAGACCTCGCCGACCAGGGTGGTGAAACCGGTGCGCACGCGCCGGACGAGGTCGGGGGTGGTGGCGGTCTCGTTCATCCGCTCGTAGTCGAGGTCGAGGCCGTCGTACGGGAGGCCGGTGGCGAGCCGCAGCAAGGTGTCGACGTGGGTGGCGCGGGCCTTCGGGTCGTCGGTCAGCCCGGCCATCGCGGTGGCGTCGAGGGTCTCGGTGACGGTGGGCACGACCGCGATCCCGGCCTCGTGCAGCCCGTCGATCACGGCCCGGTCACCGGCGCCGGGATGGGCCTCGACCCGGTCGGCGGCGGTGGCCTCGTACCAGAAGGGGCTGACGGTGTGCAGCTGGTCCGCGTGCGCGAGCGCGTCGCGGTAGGCGCCGGGTTCCCAGTAGGGCATCCAGGCCGAGACGCTCCGTGTCTGCGGCGGAGCCGCGGGGGCGGCGCTCAATGCGGCCAGGGCGGCCAGGACCCCTGCGCGGGTGCGGATCATAGGGCCAGCGTTGTACGCGGTGGGCGACGGCGCGAGTGCGGTTGCCCCGCACGTGGGTTTGTTTCCCTGTCCCGCCGGGCCGCACCCGAGCACGGGCCCGGGGCGGGGCGGGGGGAAGCCCCTACACCCCGAGGTGCCCCCGCAGCAGTTTCCGGAAGGCTCCGTCGAAGGCCTCGTAGTGTTCGCGGAGCCGCTCCCCCGGCCAGTCGCGTGGCAGCAGCGCACCCGGCAGGACCGGGTCCGCGAGCAGGTGGCGGAGGACCGCCGCCGAGACGGTGAACTGTTCGGCGAGGCTTCCGGGGCGGAGCGCCGCTTCCAGCGCGTTCGCCCGCGCCGACCACCCGTCCAGGTCCCAGAGCGTCGCGGCGAGTTCCGCGGGGGCGGCCTCGGGGCGGCCGGCGAGGACGGCGCACTGCTCGGTGATCACCGGTGGCCGGTCGCGGACGAGGTTGGCGGGGCGGAGCCAGCAGCCCTCGCGGAGCTCGGCGAGGCGCAGGGCGGTCATCGCCTGGCGGAGGGCGGCGCGGTCGGCGGGGGCGCGGCGCCCGTCGGCGACGACGGCGATCTCCCAGTCGCCGTGCCAGGCGCGGGTGCGGGGCGCGCGGCTGTCGTCCTGCCGGGCCTGGCGGGCGAGGAGGCGGTCGGTGAGCCGGTAGGTGCCGTCGCGCTGTTCCAGGTCGCCGGCGGCGACCATCCGGGTGAGGGCGGTGCGGACCGTGCCCTCGGCGGTGCCGAAGAGCGCGCCGGCCCGGACGAGGGCGCGGGCGGGCAGGGCGGGCGGATGGTGGCCCAGCAGGGTGGAGAGCACGACCGAGCGCGCGGTCAGCGGCCGGAGGGGCATGGCGGTGCCGGTGTCGTCCATGGTTGTCGAAACCCTGTTCATTACAGTCCTGGATCACACATCATAAAACTGTAACGCCAAGTAGAACTGTAACGCCGATGAGTGCCCCGTCCGTCCGGAGGTCCCGATGAGCGCCACCCATGAAGTGTTCAACCAGGCCCCGCCGCTGACCGGCTTCACCACGGCCGACGACCCGGCGCTGCTGGAGGCGCTGCGGCGCGACGGCGGCGGCTGGGGCGAGGCGGAGGTGTGCGCGCTGGGGGCGCGGGCCGGGTCGGAGGAGGTGCAGGAGCGGGCGCGGCTGGCGGAGGCGCACCCACCGGTGCTGCGCACCCACGACCGGTACGGGCACCGGGTGGACGAGGTCGAGTTCCATCCGGCCTGGCACCAGCTGATGGCGGAGTCCGTGGCCTCCGGGCAGCACGCGGCGCCCTGGGCCGAGCCGCGCGCGGGCGCCCATCTGGTGCGCGCCGCGAAGTTCTACGTCTGGGCGCAGGCGGAGGCGGGGCACGGCTGTCCGGTCTCCATGACGTACGCGGCCGTGCCCGCGCTGCGCGCCCAGCCGGATCTGGCGGCCGCGTACGAGCCGCTGCTCGCGTCGCGCACGTACGACTTCGGTCTCCGGCCGCCGCTCGGCAAGCGGGGGCTGATCGCGGGTATGTCGATGACGGAGAAGCAGGGCGGGTCGGACGTCAGGGCGAACACGACGGCGGCGGTGCCCGCGGGTGACGGTTCGTATGTGCTCACCGGGCACAAGTGGTTCACGTCGGCGCCGATGAGCGATGTGTTCCTGGTGCTCGCGCAGGCGCCGGAGGGGCTCACCTGTTTCCTCATGCCGAGGGTGCTGCCCGACGGCACGCGCAACGCGATGCGGCTCCAGCGGCTGAAGGACAAGCTCGGCAACCGGTCCAACGCGTCGGCGGAGATCGAGTACGAGGGGGCCGTGGCCTGGCCGGTGGGCGAGCCGGGCCGCGGGGTGCGCACGATCGTCGAGATGGTCAACATGACCCGGCTCGACTGCGTCATCGGGGCGGCGGCCGGGATGCGCGCGGGGCTGCGGCAGGCGCTGCACCACACGGCGCACCGGCGGGCGTTCGGGGCGGAGTTGATCGACCAGCCGCTGATGCGCAACGTGCTGGCGGACCTGGCCGTGGAGTCGGAGGCGGCGACGGTGCTGGCGATGCGGCTGGCGGCGGCGCTCGACCGGTCGGAGGCGGGGGACGCCGGGGAGGCCGCGCTGCGCAGGCTGGCGCTCGCGGCGGGCAAGTACTGGGTGTGCAAGCGCGGCAGCGCGCACGCCGCGGAGGCCCTGGAGTGCCTGGGCGGCAACGGCTACGTCGAGGAGTCCGGCATGCCCCGGCTCTACCGGGAGGCGCCGCTGCTGTCCATCTGGGAGGGCTCGGGCAATGTGGGCGCGCTGGACGTGCTGCGCGCGCTGACCCGGGAACCGGGCGTCCTCGACGCCTACTTCGCGGAGGTCGGCGCGGCGGCGGGCGCCGACGCCCGGCTGGACGCCGCCGCGGCCCGGCTGCGCGAGCTCCTCGGCTCGTTCTCCGACCCGCACCGCGCGCAGTTGATGGCGCGCCGTGTCGCGGAACAGCTCACGCTGGTGCTCCAGGGCAGCCTGCTCGTGCGGTACGGCACCCCGGCGGTCGCCGACGCGTTCTGCGCCTCCCGGCTGGGCGGCGACTGGGGGTACGCCTTCGGCACGCTGCCCGCGGGCGCGGATCTGGGGCCGGTCCTCGACCGCGCACGGGCGAAGGAGGCGCTGTGACGGTCCGCACGGAGCGCTCCGGCCCGGTGACCACGGTGATCCTGTCGCGCCCGGCGGCGCGCAACGCCGTGGACGGCCCGACGGCCGCCCTGCTGGCCGACGCGTTCCGGGCGTTCGAGGCCGACGACGGGGCGCGGGTGGCGGTGCTGTGGGGCGAGGGCGGTACGTTCTGCGCGGGCGCCGATCTGAAGGCGATCGGCACGGAGCGGGGCAACCGGATCGCGGCCGACGGCGACGGCCCCATGGGGCCCACGCGGCTGCGGCTGTCGAAACCGGTCGTCGCGGCGGTGAGCGGGCACGCGGTGGCGGGCGGGCTGGAGCTGGCGCTCTGGTGCGACCTGCGGGTGGCGGAGGAGGACGCGGTGTTCGGCGTCTTCTGCCGCCGCTGGGGCGTGCCGCTGATCGACGGCGGCACGGTCCGGCTGCCCCGGCTGATCGGGGCGGGCCGCGCGCTGGACCTGGTCCTCACGGGCCGCCCGGTGCCCGCTCCGGAGGCGTACGCCATGGGGCTCGCCAACCGGCTGGTGCCGCCCGGCGGGGCCCGCGCGGCGGCGGAGGAACTGGCCGCGGAGATCGCCCGCTTCCCGCAGGCGTGCCTGCGGGGCGACCGGGCCTCCCTGCTCGACCAGGAGGGGCTCCCGGAGGAGCGGGCGATGGCCGTCGAACTCGCCCACGGGCAGGCATCCTTGGCCGGGGCCGCCGAGGGGGCGGCCCGCTTCGCGGCGGGAGCCGGGCGGCACGGGGACTTCTCCCGGCTGTGAGCTGACCGACGGGCGGCCGCTCCCCCCTGCTGCTCCAGGAATCCCGCCCTGCACAGCGGCGTTACCCGAACATCCCGTTCACGGCACACACAACTCTTCACCCCATCGGGGGGATTGGGGCGCCTGGTTTGCCGAAAGGTGCACGCGGCCACCAAGCTCTCCGTCGTGAGCGGCGCGAACGGGTGGGTACGGGCAGGGCGCACGGGCCTCGCGGCCTGTGCGGTCGCGCTGGCGACAGCGGCGGCCGCGCCGACGGCGGACGCCGATCCGGACCCCAGCCGTCCGCCCATGGTCCGGGTGACGGAGGGCGGGCCGGGTGACGGAGGGCCTTCGGCCGTCATCGACGACGGCCGCCACCGGCAGGTGCGGGTCTCGGGGTCGGGCACGGGTCCCTCGGTGGTCATCAGGGGGCCGGGCTGTGTGACGGTCACCGCGCACGACGGGATCTCCTCGGCGGTCGTCGGCCCCCGGTGTCCGGTGCCACCGAGCGCTGTACCGCCGTGGTCACCCGCGCCGGGGCCACCCGCCGCGCACGCGCCCCGACCCCCGCGCCACGTTCCTCCCCCGCCTCCCGCACCGGTGCCGAGGCCCGCACCGCCGAAGAAGGCCGCGCCCGCGCCGCCCCCCGAGCTGCCCGCGCCCCCGAGCCCGCCTCCCGCACCGGCCCCCGTGGCCTCCCCCACCCCGCACGTCGCGGTCCGCACCTACCACCAGACGGCGGTCAAACCACCGCGCGGCGGCTCCTCCCTGGTCACGCTCACCCTGGTGCTCACCGCCCCGGCCGTGCTCGCCGCCGCGCTGCTGCGGCCGCGCGGCGGTGGCGGCAGCCGGAACTGACCGCGCGGCACCCGCACCGTTGTCCCCCCTGAGCTCTCCCGGAGGTTCCCCTTGTCCGAGTGGCTGGTCCTGACCATCGCGATGGCCGTCGCGTGCGTGGTCGTGCTGTCGATCACCGTGCTCCGGGACCGCCGGGTCGGCGCGGACGACGACCCGTCCGAGACCCCCGATGTGATCGAGTACATGACGATGATGATCGGGGTGGTGTACGCCATCGTCCTCGGTCTCGCGATCGCCGGGGTCTGGGAGGCGCGCAACACCGCGCAGGACGCGGTCCGCGCGGAGGCGCAGGCGCTGCACGAGGTCGACGAGCGGGTCCAGGCGTACGCCCCGGCCGTGCGGGACCGCACCCGCGAGGACGTCGATGCCTATGTGAGCTATGTGGTGCACAAGGAGTGGCCGGTCATGCTCAGGCGGGGCGAGATCACGGACCGGAGCGGGCAGTTGCTCGACAAGGTGCGGGAGGACGTCACTTCCTACGTGCCGCGCAACGACCACGAGGCGCAGTCCTACCAGCCGCTGCTGGACCAGGTGGGGGCCGCGGACGCCGGGCGCAGCGCGCGGGCGCAGAACGCGGACGACACCATGCCGGGCGTGGTGTGGTTCGGGCTGATCGCGGGGGCGCTGGTGGCGGTGGGGCTGGTCTTCACGCTGCAGATCCGGCGTTCCCCCCGCGAGCTGTTGCTGGCGGGGCTCTACAGCGCGCTGATCGCCTTCCTCCTCTTCCTCATCTGGGACTTCAACACGCCTTTCGGCCATGACGTCGCGGACGCCTCGGAGCCGTTCAGGCGGCTGTTCGCCATCTGACCGGCAGGCGCTTGAGCCCGTTCTGGAGGTTGGACGCGAGCCGCACCGGCTCGCCCGCCCGCTCCAGGCCGGGCAGCCGGTCGACGGCGGCCCGCAGCATGGCCCGCAGTTGTACGCGCGCGAGGTGGGCGCCCAGGCAGAAGTGGGGGCCGGAGCCGAAGCTGACGTGGTCGTTGGGGGTGCGGGTGATGTCGAAGCGGTCGGGGTCGGGGAAGACGCGCTCGTCGCGGTTGGCGGAGGCGTGGTAGACGACGACCTTGTCGCCGCGCCGGATGCGCACCCCGCCGAGTTCGGTGTCCCGGGTGGCGGTGCGGCGGAAGTCCATGACGGGCGGCCAGTAGCGGAGCGTCTCCTCCACCGCCGATGCCGTCAGGTCCGGCCGGGTGCGGAAGAGTTCGTACTGGTCGGGGTGGTCGAGGAGGGTCAGCAGCGCGCCGGGTATGCCGTTGCGCAGCGTCTCGTTCCCCGCCACCGCGAAGAGGAAGAACATCGTCTCGAACTCGTCGCGGGTCAGGCCCGCCTCGCACATGCGGGCCATCACGCTGCCGGGGCGCACCTCGTCGGCCAGTGCGTGGGCGTAGGCGAACATGTCGGCGAGGGCCTCGCGCGAGCGCGGGCTGATCATGGTGCCGTCGGGCCGGGCGAGCGTGGCCGGGCGGTGGGCGAGGGCCGCGCGGCCCATCGGGCTCAGCGTCGCGGGGTCGGCGGTGCTGGACCGCGCGTGGTCGGCGTCCTGGTAGCCGATGACGCGGTTCGACCAGTCGTACAGCAGCCGCCGGTCCTCGTCCGGCACCCCCATGAGGTGGGCGAGGGCCCAGACGGGCAGGTCCGCCGAGAGCGCCACGAAGTCCGTCTCCCCCCGGCCCTCGACGGTGTCGACGAGGGCGTGGGCGCGGGCCTCGATGACGGACTCCAGCTCCCGCACCGCCCGCGGGGTGAACGCGGAGGCGACGATGCGGCGCAGCCGTACGTGGCCGGGCGGGTCCTGGTTGAGCATCATGGCCCGGACGAAGGCGAGGTGCTCCGGGGTGTCCGGGTCGGCGATCTGGGTGGCGCCCAGGTACGAGGAGTAGGTCCCGGGGGTGCGCAGCACGTGTTTGACGTCGGCGTGCCGGAAGACGGCCCAGTAGCCGGGGCCCGGCGGCCAGGGTCCGACGGCCGGTTCCCCGATCCGGCATACGGGACTGTTCGCCCGTAACTCCCGGAAGCGGGCGTACGGCACTCCGCGGGCGTAGGTCGCCGGGAGGAAGACGTCGGAGGTCACCTCGGGTGCGGTCACGTCCGGGACCGTACGCCCTCCTCTGGCGGGCTCGTCAAGGGCTCGCCACAATGACGGAGGAACCCTGCGCCCATGGCGTTACGCGGAGCGGCGACCGGCCGCGCGCGGACGGAGGGCTCGGGCAACGGACGGAGGTACGGACGGATGACCGACACCGAGTTCCGTGACGGGGCGGGTCCCGCCCCGATCGTCGGCGAGGCCGAGGCCGACGCCCTGGTGAGGGGGATCTGTTTCAAGACCGGGCCACCGCGCCTCCTCGGCGTCGAGCTGGAATGGCTCGTCCACGATCTCCGCGATCCCGCCCGTCCCGTCCCCCCGTCCCTGCTGGCAGCCGCCGTCGACCGGCTGCGCGCCCTGCCGCTGAGGTCCCTGATCACGGTCGAACCCGGCGGCCAGGTGGAGTTCAGCTCCCGGCCCGCGGACTCCCTCGCCTCCTGTGTGGCGGAGGTCTCCGCCGATCTGGCCCTCGCCCGGCCCGCGCTGCGCGGCCTCGGGCTCGCCCTCGCCGGCTACGGCCAGGACCCGTGGCAGCCGCCCCGCCGCGTCCTGGAGACTCCCCGCTACGACGCGATGGAGGCCCACTACGACCTGTTCAACGGGGCCGGGCGCACCGTGATGTGCCGTACGGCGTCGGTCCAGGTGTGCGTGGACGCGGGGTTCGAGGAGCCCGGCCCGCTGGGGTTCGGGCGGCGCTGGCGGCTCGCGCACCTGCTGGGCGCGGTGCTGGTCGCCGCGTTCGCCAACTCCCCGCTGCGCCTGGGCCGTCCGACCGGCTGGCGGTCCGGCCGGCAGGCCACGTACACGCTGATGGACCCGGGGCGCACCCTGGCCCCGGCGGAGGGCCCGGACCCGCGCGGGGCCTGGGCGCGGTACGCGCTGGACGCGCCGGTGATGTGCGTCCGGTCGGAAGACGGCGGGTCCTGGCGGCCTCCGGCCGGTCTCGACCTGCGCGGCTGGGTCCGTTCGGGCCGTCCCCGGCGGGCCACGGCCGACGACGTCGTCTACCACCTGACGACGCTGTTCCCGCCGGTGCGGCCCCGTGGCCATCTGGAGCTGCGCATGATCGACGCCCAGCCCGGGGAGGACGGCTGGCTGGTGCCGCTCGCCGTCACCGCCGCCCTGTTCGACGACCCGGTGGCCGCCGAGACCTCCTACCGGGCGGTGAAGGCCCTCGCGGACACCGCGGGCCAGGAGCCCGCGCCGCGCAACGCCCTGTGGCGGAACGCGGCGCGCCACGGTCTGGCCGACCCCGAGCTGCACGCCGCCGCGGTCACCTGCTTCGCCGCGGCCCGCGAGGCGCTGCCCCGGCTCGGGGCGCCGCCCCGGGTCCTCGCCGCCGTCGACGAGTTCACCGCACGCTACGTCGACCGCGGGCGCTGTCCCGCCGACGACGTCCTCGACCGCGTCCTCGGCAAGGAGGGCCCCTCATGACCGTTGTCGAGCCGGATCCCGAACGGTTCCGGCGGCACGCCGTGGCCGCCCTCACCACCGCCCGCGACCGCACCCGGGCCCTCACCGGCTGCGTCGACGAGCACGAACTCACCGCCCAGCACTCCCCGTTGATGTCCCCCCTGGTCTGGGACCTCGCGCACATCGGCAACCAGGAGGAGCAGTGGCTGCTGCGCGCCGTGGGCGGGCGCGCGGCGCTGCGCCCGGAGATCGACCCGGTGTACGACGCGTTCCGGCACGCGCGGGCCGACCGTCCGGCGCTGCCGCTGCTGCCCCCGGCGGAGGCGCGCCGCTATGTCGCGGACGTCCGCGGCCGGGTCCTAGACCTGCTGGGGACGACGCCCCTGCACGGCACCCCGCTGGTGACGGCGGGCTTCGCCTTCGGCATGATCGCCCAGCACGAGCAGCAGCACGACGAGACCATGCTGATCACCCATCAGCTGCGCCGGGGCCCGGCCGCGCTCGGCGCGCCCGAGCCGCCGCCCGCGCCGCCGGACGCGGGCCTGCTGCCGCCGGAAGTCCTCTTCGAGGGCGGCCCGTTCACCATGGGCACCTCCACCGAGCCCTGGGCTCTCGACAACGAGCGGCCCGCCCACACCCGTTCCGTGCCGTCCTATTTCATCGACACCCTGCCGGTGAGCAACGGCGCGTACCTGCGGTTCGTCGAGGACGGCGGCTACGCGGACCCGCGCTGGTGGCGGCCGGAGGGCTGGGACGAGGTGCGGGCCCACGGCCTGGAGGCGCCGCTGTTCTGGCGGCGCGAGGGCACGGGCTGGGTGCGGCGGCGGTTCGGGGTGACGGAGCCCGTTCCGCCGGACGAGCCGGTGCTGCACGTCAGTTGGTACGAGGCGGCGGCCTACGCGGCCTGGGCGGGCAGACGGCTGCCCACGGAGGCGGAGTGGGAGAAGGCCGCCCGGCACGACCCCGGCTCGGGCCGCTCCCGCCGCTACCCCTGGGGCGACGAGGACCCCACGCCGGAGCGCGCCAACCTGGGGCAGCGCCACCTGCGGCCCGCCCCCGTCGGCGGCTACGCGGCGGGCGCGTCGCCGCTGGGCGTACGGCAGCTGATCGGTGACGTGTGGGAGTGGACGGCGAGCGACTTCCTGCCGTACCCGGGCTTCCGGGCGTTCCCCTACCGCGAGTACTCGGAGGTGTTCTTCGGCGCCGCGCACAAGGTGCTGCGCGGCGGTTCCTTCGCCGTCGACCCGGTCGCCTGCCGGGGCACGTTCCGGAACTGGGACCGGCCCGTCCGGCGGCAGATCTTCGCCGGCTTCCGTACGGCACGTGACGCGGAACTCGCCTGATGTGCCGTCATCTGGCGTATCTGGGGCCGCTGTCCGCCATGGGCGCGACCGTGACCGAGCCACCGCACTCGCTCGTCCGCCAGTCGTGGGCGCCGCGCCGCCAGCGGCACGGCACGGTCAACGCCGACGGCTTCGGCATCGGCTGGTACGCGCCCGGCGACCCGGTGCCCGCGCGCTACCGGCGCGCCGGGCCCGTCTGGGGCGACCCGACCTTCGCCGACCTCGCCCGGGTCGTCCGCACGGAAGCCCTGCTGGCCTCCGTGCGGGACGCCACCGAGGCGGGCGCGGACGGGGAGGCCGCCACGGCGCCGTTCGCGGCCGGGCCCTGGCTGTTCAGCCACAACGGTTCGCTCACCGGCTGGCCGGACTCCGTCGCCCCGCTCGCCGCCGGGCTGCCCCCGGCCGCGCTGCTGCGGCTGGCGGCGCGGTGCGACGCGGCGTTCGTCTGGGCGCTGGTCGAGCACCGGCTGCGCGGCGGCGGCTCTTTGGGCCCCGCCCTCGCGGACACGGTGGCGGCCGTGGCCGCGGCCGCGCCCGGCTCCCGGCTGAACCTGCTGCTCACCGACGGCACCACCGTCGCCGCGACCGCGTGGGGCGACTCGCTCTGGTACCTGTACGGCCCGGCCGGGCGGACCGTCGTCGCCTCCGAGCCGTACGACGACGACCCCGGCTGGACCGAGGTCCCCGACCGCACCCTGCTCACCGCCACCCGCACCGAACTCGCGCTCTCCCCCCTCTCCCCGGCCGTCCCGGCCGTCCCGCGCAAGGAGCCCGTTCCGTGAGTCCGTTCGCCCTGACCCGCGTCCTGCCCCCCGACGCGACCGCCGCCGCCCTGCGCGCGGACGTCGCCGCCGGGCTGACCCGTACCCCCAAGACGCTCCCCCCGAAGTGGTTCTACGACGCCCGCGGCAGCGAGCTGTTCGACGAGATCACCCTGCTGCCCGAGTACTACCCGACGCGCGCCGAGCGGGAGATCCTCCTGACACGGGCCGCCGGGGTCGCCGAGGTCGTCCGCCCCCGCACGCTCGTCGAGCTGGGCTCCGGCTCCTCCGACAAGACCCGCCACCTCCTGGACGCACTCCCGTCCGTCGACCACTACGTGCCCGTCGACGTCAGCGAGAGCGCCCTCGCGGGCGCCGCGGAGACGCTGCTCGCCGAGCGTCCCGGACTGACCGTGCACGCCCTCGTCGCCGACTTCCAGTACGGTCTCGAACTGCCGGACACCCCGGGCCCCCGGCTCCTCGTCTTCCTGGGCGGCACGATCGGCAACCTCCGGCCGGAGGAGCGGGCGGTCTTCCTCGCGGCCGTGCGCGCGCGGCTCGCGCCCGGTGACGCGTTCCTGCTCGGCACCGACCTGGTCAAGGACGAACGGACGCTGGTCGCCGCCTACGACGACGCCGCGGGGGTGACGGCCGCCTTCGACAAGAACGTCCTGACCGTCGTCAACCGGGAGCTGGGCGCCGACTTCGACCTCGCGGACTTCGACCACGTCGCCCTCTGGGACGCCCGCCGGGAGTGGATCGAGATGCGGCTGCGGGCCCGGTCCCCGGTCGTGGTGAAGATCCCCGCGCTCGACCTCGCCGTCCACTTCGAGGCGGGCGAGGAGCTGCGCACGGAGATCTCCGCCAAGTTCCGGCACGACGGGGTGCGCGCGGAACTCGCGGCCGCCGGGCTGGACATGTGCCGCTGGTGGACGGACCGGGAGAGCCGCTTCGCGCTCTCGCTGTCCGTGCCGGTTAGCCTCGGTGCGTGAACGAGGAGCAGAGCGAGAAGATCCCCGCCGGTTTCGAACGCGGCACGGACGGGCCCAAAGTGATCGTCGTCGGTGTCGACGGCTCCGACACCTCGTGGCGCGCCGCCGCCTACGCGGCCGGTCTGGCCCGCCGCCAGAACGCGCTGCTCGCGGTGGTCTACGTGCAGCCGCTGCTCGCGGGCAGCGCCGTCCTCGGCACCCCGGTGGCGGAGATGACGGAGGAGGTGGCGCAGGAGCTGCTCGCCGAGATCCGGGCGACGGCGGAGCGGCTGCGCGGCGTCTACGAGATGCGCTGGGAGTTCCACACGTTCCGCGACGACCCGTACACCGGGCTGGTCAGGGCGGCGGACGAGCTCAAGGCGGACGCGGTGGTCGTCGGCACGTCCGAGCAGGCGGGCCACCGCATCATCGGCTCGGTGGCGGTCCGCCTGGTGAAGGCGGGCCGCTGGCCGGTGACGGTGGTCCCGTAAGCGGCCCCGTAAGTGGTCCCGTGAGCGGCCCCGTGCCGGTCAGTCGCCCTCGTCCAGCCGGAAGCCGACCTTCAGGCCGACCTGGTAGTGGCCGATGCCGCCCTCCGCCAGGTGCCCCCTGATCTGGGTGACCTCGAACCAGTCGAGGTTGCGGAGCGTCTGCGAGGCGCGCGCGAGGCCGTTGCGCACGGCGGCGTCCACGCCGTCCGGCGAGGAGCCGACGATCTCGGTGACGCGGTACGTGTGGTGGGTCATGGCCCCACCGTGACCCACGGTGCGCCCGCCCGCGAGACGAGCGCCGCCGTTGGCGGCACGCGCGCTGCGCCCCGGGGCGCACACGCGTCGTTCGATCGCCCGTATACAGAACTGCACGATCCTGCAGTCGTTGGGAACTCGACGCTCCCGCACGCGGCCCGCCGGGCAAGCACTGGACGGGCCCTTGGACGGGCGTGGAACGAGCGAGGGGCCGGGTACGGACGTGGGCGGCGAGGAATACACCAGCTGGCGCAATCACTTTCTGCTGCTGCTCGACCGGATCCCGACGCCGATCGCGGTCTGCCGGGCGGACGGCGAGGTCACGGTCGCCAACCCGGCGATGGCCGCGGAGTGGGGCACGGCCCCGGGCAGACTGCGCGGCCGCAATCTCCAGGAGCTGTTCCGGCCCAGGGCCGTCGGCCGGCTCGACCGGCACATCGAGGCACTGCGGCTGGGCCGCCGCCCCCGTCACCCGATCGAGGTGCGCTGGCTGGCCGGCGCGGACGGCGTGGAGCGCGAGGGCGAGCTGCTGGTGGACCCGGTGGGCGACGCCTTTCCCGCGAACCCGATGCTGCTGGCGATCCTGCGCGTGCGGGCCGAACCGCTGTCCCGCCCGGTGGAGCCGATGGCCGAGGTCAGCGTGGTGGAGGGGAACATCCTCGCGCTGGCCGCCGCCGGGGCCACGACGGCCGCCATCGGCAAGGCCGTCGGCCTGACCGTGGACGGCGTCAACTACCACCTGACCCGGCTCACCCGGCGCTGGCGCGTGCCCAACCGCACGGCCCTGGTGGCCAAGGCGTACGTCCTCGGCGTGCTCTCCACGCGGGAGTGGCCGCCGGCCCCGGCGCCTCAGCGGGCGCGGGGCGGGTGCCGCAGCACGCAGTCGCCGCACATCCCGCCGGGCAGGACCCGGTAGTACAGACAGCAGGTGGTCCGGGCGAAGGCCGGGCCGCCCGGTGCGGGAGCGGTCAGGATGCCGGTGCCGCGCAGCGGCGGGGCGTCGAGCAGCGCGCGTGACAGGGTGAGCGCGCGGGCCGCGTCCCCGGGACGGCCGTGTTCCCGGCACCAGGTGTGCAGCACCCGCAGTGACCCGGCGAGCGACGACCCGGCGTTGCCCCAGAGCAGTCTGCCGGAGACCGGGACGACGGCCCGGGTCGTACGGTGCAGGGCGGCCAGCGGGCCGTGCAGGACGTGCTCGCGGAGCTGTGCCGCGAGATCGTCGGCGGGCGGCAGGGCGGCCGGGGCGGGGAACCACAGGTCGTCGGGGGCCGTGCGGCCGGGGTGCCAGACGAGGCGGCCGTCGGCGAGGTCGGGGACCCGGCCGGTCAGCACGGCGGAGCCCAGGGCGATCGACAGCAGCCGCCCCGCGATGCCCTGGAAGGCGACGGACGCGGCCACCCGCCGGTCCGCCGTCCCGAGGCGCTCCGCCACGGTCGCCACCCTGAGCCGTACGGCCTCCTCGGTCCGGTCCGCGAGCGACAGATAGCCGGTGGCATCACCGGGGCCGCCGCCATCAGTACGGAGGGCGAAGAAGGGTCCCACGGAGGCGAGTTCACGAAGGTTCATGGGCGGAGCGGGTCCGTTCGGCGAGTACGGGGCGGTCAGGGCGGTGCGGGGGCCGGAGGGTCTCCGGCGCCGATGGCGCGCACGCGCCCCGCCCCGGAACCGACAGCCTCGCACGGCGGCGCCGCCCCGGAGCGGCAGGGGCCGGACCGCTCGGCCACGGCGGCCGGCCGGCCGTGCCGCCCGCGCCGTGGATCGCCACACCAGGCGCGCCCAGCATCATGACAGGGCGTCAACCTCTCGCTACCCTCGGCGTTGACAACGATGTCGGGTCATATGACGCGTCAGACGAGAGGCGTGGACATGAGATGGACCGAACACCTGGGGCGGCGCGCCGGCGCGGCCGCGCTCGCCTTCGCGGCGACTCTGGCCGGGACGGCGCTCCTGCCGCCGCAGCCGGCCGCGGCGGCGGATGACCTCACCGGCCTGGTGAACCCGTTCATCGGCACGAAGAACGAGGGCAACACCTTCCCCGGTGCCGCCGTGCCGTTCGGCATGGTGCAGCTCTCCCCCGACACGGGTCACAGCACCGGCTACGACTACAAGGACGGCCACATCCGCGGCTTCAGCACCGTGCACCTGTCCGGGGTGGGCTGCCGGATCGGCGGCGACCTCCCGGTGCTGCCGACCACGGGCGAGGTGACGCTGACCGACAATGCCCGTTACGCGGCGGCGTTCGACCACCGCGACGAGGAGGCCCGCCCCGGCTACTACCGGGTCGGGCTCTCCTCGTACGGCGGCATCACCGCCGAGCTGACGGCGACCGCGCGGAGCGGCGTGCAGCGCTACACCTTCCCCGCGACCGACAAGGCCAACGTCCTGCTCGACACCGGCCAGTCGCTGCACCGCACGGTCTCCACCACCGTCGAGGTCGTGGACTCCCGTACGGTCCGCTCCACCATCACGGGCCGCGGCTTCTGCCAGGACACCCGCCCGTACACGCTCCACACGATCACCCGTTTCGACCGGCCCTTCACCGCGTTCGGCACCTGGAACGGCGACCGCGTCACCCCCGGCTCCCGGGCCTCGACCGGCACCGGCCGCAACGGCGCCTGGGTCCGCTTCGACACCACCCGCGACCGGGCCGTCGAGGCCACCACCGCCATCAGCTACGTCGACGCGAAGGGCGCGGAGGGCAACCTGCGCGCGGAGCCCGGCGGTTTCGACCGCGCGGCGCGCGCCGCGCGCGAGGCCTGGCAACAGCGCCTGGCGGCCGTCCGGGCCGTCGGCGGCGGCGCGCCGCTGCGGCGCGCCTTCTACACCTCGCTCTACCACGCGTTCCTCGCCCCCAACATCGGCAGCGACGCCGACGGCCGGTACACCGGCTGGGACCAGCGGCCGCACCGCGCCGACGGCTTCACCTACTACCAGAACTGGTCGCTGTGGGACACCTACCGCAGCCAGGCGCAGCTGCTGTCCCTGCTCGCGCCGCGCGAGTCGCGGGACATGGCGCTGTCGGTGCTGCGCGTCGACCGCGACGGCGGCTGGCTGCCCAAGTGGGGCTACGGCACGGTCGAGACGAACATCATGACCGGGGACCCGGTGACGCCGTTCCTCACCAACGCCTACCAGGCGGGGCTGCTGACGGGCCACGAGGAGGAGGCGTACCGGGCGCTGCGGAAGAACGCGGACGGGGTGCCCCCAGCCGACTCCCCGGCGATGGGCCGCGACGGCAACGCGGAGTACGTGAAGAACGGCTACGTGCCCTATCTGCCCGACCGTGCCAAGAAGAAGCCGGGCGACTCCGACGTCCAGCAGGGCGCGTCGGCGACCCTGGAGTACGCGCTCGCCGACGCGGCGCTCGCGAAGATGGCCCGCGGCCTGGGGCACCGCGCGGACGCCGAGCGCTACGCCGCCCGCTCCCGCAACTACCGCAATCTGTACGACCAGTCCACCGGCTTCTTCCGGGCCCGTGACGGCCAGGGCGTCTTCACCGGGCCCGCGGACCCGGCGAAGAGCGTCGGCTTCCACGAGGGCACGGCCTGGCAGTACCAGTGGCTGGTGCCGCAGGACATGCCCGGCATGGTCCGGCTGATCGGCGGCAGGGACAAGGCGAACGCCCGGCTCGACTCCTTCTTCGCGTACGACCGGCTGCTGCGGGACCCGGCGCGCACGGCCCGCGAGGTGTGGGTCAACGGCCCGTACGACTACTACAACGCCGACAAGTACAACCCGCAGAACGAGCCCGACCTCATCGCCCCGTACACCTATCTCTCCACCGGCCGGCCGTGGAAGACCACGGACGTGGTGCACGCGGCGCTGACCCTGTTCACCGACACACCGGACGGGATGACCGGCAACGACGACCTGGGCACCATGTCGTCGTGGATGGTCCTCTCCGCCATCGGCGTCTATCCGGTGCAGCCGGGCGGGGACGCCTGGGGGCTCAGCACCCCCGTGTTCGAGCGGGTGGACCTGCGGCTGGACCGGCACTGGTATCCGCGCGGGCAGCTGACGGTGACCGCGCCCGGCACCTCGGACACCGACCGCTACGTCCAGTCGGTCCGGCTCGACGGGGCGGCGCACGACCGGACGTACCTGACGACCGCCCAGCTCAAGAAGGCCGGCCGGCTGGACTTCCGGGTCGGTGCCACGCCCTCGCGGTGGGGCACGGCGCTGTCCGCGATGGCACCCGCCATCGGCTGAACCCCCGGTCCGGAGCGGGGCGGCGTCTTCCGTAGCCGCCGCCGCTCGGCGATGATGTTCGGCCCCGTCAGGTCGACGAGAGGACATGACACATGGCCAGGCTCCGCGCGGGTCAGGGCGTACTGCGCCGCAAACCGATCGAGACAATCGAAGAGGCGGAGACGGCCGAGGGGGGCGGCCCGGCGCAGCGGCTCACCCGCACCCTGGGGCTGTGGCAGCTGACGGCCATCGGTGTCGGCGGCATCATCGGCGCGGGCATCTTCAGCCTGGCCGGGACCATCGCCAACGGTGTCGCCGGTCCCGCCGTGCTGGTCTCCTTCCTCATCGCGGGGGTGGCGAGCGCGGCGGCGGCCTTCTCGTACGCGGAGTTCGCGGGCCTGATCCCGCGGGCCGGGTCGGCCTACACCTACGGCTACGCGGTGCTCGGGGAGATCGGCGGCTGGTTCATCGGCTGGGACCTGCTGCTGGAGTACACGGCGATCGTCGCGGTGGTGGCCATCGGCATCTCGGGCTACATCAACTTCCTGCTCGGGGAGATGGACGCCGAGCTGCCGAAGTGGATGCTGGGCGCGCCGGGGACCGGCACCGGGCACCGGGTCGATCTGTTCGCGGCGGTGCTGTGCCTGCTGATCGCCTGGCTGCTGACCATGGGCATGAAGAGCGCGGCGCGCTTCGAGACGATCGTCGTGGGGCTGAAGGTCCTGGTGGTCCTGCTGGTGATCGGGGTGGGCTTCTTCCATGTGAAGTCGTCGCACTACACGCCGTTCTTCCCGTTCGGGGTCAGCGGGGCCTTCACGGGCGCGGCCACGGTCTTCTTCGCCGTCTTCGGCTACGACGCGATGTCCACGGCGGCGGAGGAGTCGAAGGACGCGCAGCGTCACATGCCGAAGGCGATCCTCTACTCGCTGGCCATCTCGATGGTGCTGTACGTCCTGGCCTGCCTGGTGCTGACGGGCATGCAGAGTTACAAGGACATCGACAAGAAGAGCGGCTTCTCCACGGCCTTCAAGTCGGTGGGGCTGAACGGGATCGCGGACGTGATCGCGGTCGGGGCGATCATCGGCATCCTCACCGTCATGTTCACCTTCATGCTCGGCGTGACCCGGGTGTGGTTCGCGATGAGCCGGGACGGGCTGCTGCCGAAGTGGTTCGCGAAGACGCACCCGACGCGGCACGTGCCCACGCGGGTGACCTGGATCGTGGGCGTGGCGTCGGCGGCCATCGCGGGGCTGGTGCCGATCGGCGAGGCCGCGGAGCTGACCAACATCGGCATCCTGCTGGCCTTCGCGGTGGTGTGCACGGCGGTGATCGTGCTCCGCTACAAGCGGCCGGACCTGCCACGCTCCTTCCGCTGCCCGTGGGTGCCGGTGGTGCCGGCGGTCGGGGTGGCCGCGTCGATCTGGCTGATCACCTATCTGGCGTGGCAGACGTGGGTGCGGTTCGCGGTGTGGTTCCTGATCGGGATGGTCGTGTACTTCTCGTACTCCTACAAGCACTCGGAGCTGGCGCACGCGGACGCGCGGGGCATCCCCCAGGACTGACCGGCTACTTGAGCTGGGGGCACCTCCCAGCGGTAGCTGGGGGAGGGACAACCGACGGTCGGCGAGCGGTCTGCCGGCCGTCTGGCATGTCGGGCAGTACTGGAGGGAGGAGTCGCTGAAGGAGACCTCGCGGATGGTGTCGCCGCAGACCGGGCAGGGCTGTCCGGTGCGGCCGTGCACCCGCAGGCCGCTCTTCTTCTCCGTCTTGAGCTCCGCCGCCGCGTGGCCGCGCGCCCGCTCGACGGCGGCGCGCAGGGTGCCGCCCAGCGCCTCGTAGAGGGCGGCGGTCTCCTCCTCCGTCAGGCTCGCGGCCAGTTTGAACGGGGACATCCGGGCGGCGTGCAGGATCTCGTCGGAGTAGGCGTTGCCGATGCCCGCGATCACGCTCTGGTCCCGCAGGACGCCCTTGAGCTGCCTGCGCTCGCCGCGCAGCAGTGCGGCGAAGGCGTCGAGGGTGAACGCGGGGGCGAGGGGGTCCGGACCGAGCCGCGCGATGCCGGGCACGTCGGACACCTCGCGGACGCAGTGGACGGAGAGCCGTTTCCGGGTGCCCGCCTCGGTGAGGTCGAACCCGGCGCCGTCGGTGAGGCGCAGCCGCAGCGCGAGCGGCCCCTTGCCGGGGCGCGGCGGGGTGTCGGGGAGGCGGTCGTGCCAGCGCAGCCAGCCCGCGCGGGCGAGGTGGAGGACGAGGTGCGGGCCGCCGTCGGTGGCCAGGTCCAGGAACTTGCCGTACCGGGCGACGCCGGTGAACCGCCGGCCCTCGACGGCGCTCAGCGGCGGGTCGTACGTCTTGAGGACGGACACGGCCACCGGCAGCACCTGCTCGACCGTACGGCCGGTGAGGTGCTCGGCGAGGAATCCGGCGAGGGCTTCGACCTCCGGCAGCTCCGGCATGGCACCAGTCTGCCGTGGCGGGCGGGCGCGGCAAGTCGGCGGGCGGACCGGCCCGTCGGCGCGGCGGCCGGTGGGCCGGTCCCCGCTTCCGCCCGGCGGTTCCGGCCCGCGCCCCCCGGGCGCCGCGCGGACCGGAGCCGGGTCACCCCCGTTTGCGGCGCCACCGGGACCACGTCGCGGCCAGCGCGCCCGCGACCGCCGTCGCGGCCAGGCAGAGCGCCCAGTTGCGGACGTAGTCGAGCGGCAGCACCGAGGAGTTCTGGGTCGGCCCCGGGCGGAGGAGGGGCGGGATCGCCACCGCCGTCAGCGCCGCGGCCACCAGCAGCGTGCCGCGCAGCGCCCGCCGGCCCGGGACGCGCGCGACCACGAGGCCGACCGCCAGGGTGAGCGGCACCACGACGGCGTCGTGCACCAGGAGCATGCCGATCAGCCACTTCGCGACCTCCCACGGGTCCTGCGCGTCCACGCCGAAGAGCAGGATCCACGCCCCGACGCCCATGAGGGCCAGCCCGCACCCGCCGAGTACCACCCGCATCACAGCACCTCCATCCGCGCCACCCACTTGGTCTGGAGCACGCCCGGCCGGTTCGGGGCGATGATCCGGGCCGGGTGGCCGTGGTCGAAGGAGAGCGCCTCGCCGTTGAGGCGCAGGGCCAGGAGCGTGAGCGGGTCCCGGGCGTAGGTGTGGGGCATCACCATGACGCGGTACGCGCCGTGGGTCTCCAGCGAGGTCACCCGGATCAGGGCGCCGGGCGGTGCGCCCGCCCGGTCCAGCAGGTCCCGCACCCGGACGCCCGTCCAGTGCGCCGACTTGCTCCAGCCCTCCACGCAGGCGATGGGCAGGGTCACCTGCTGCTGCGGCAGGGCGCGCAGTTCGTCGAGGGTCAGGGCGTAGGGGCGCGGGCCGTCGACCCTCAGCCGCCAGTCCCGTACGGCGTCGGCGGTCACCCCGGCGCGCGCGGCGGTCCTGTTGACGGGCAGTCCTTGCGGGCCGTGGTCCGGGTGGCGAGGCGCCAGCAGGTCCAGCGCGCCGAGCGGGGTGAACGACTGGCCCACCGTCGTCACCGTCACCGCTCCGGCCGCCACTCCCACGGCCGTCAGCAGCGACCGCCGGTCGACGGCGTCCTCGGCGGGCAGCGCCAGGGTGCCCGCCGAGCGGCGCCGCCAATGCGCCCTGATCTCGGGGGCCTTGACCGCGACGTGCAGGACGAGCGCGCCGGCCAGCAGCCAGCCGACCGCGAAGTGCACGGGCACGAACGAGAAGGCGTAGGGGTACCACTGGGCGGTGTTGAGCAGCCCCGACGCCAGCTCGAAGAGCGCCGTCGCCACCAGCACCGCCACCGACAGCCGCTCCAGCGCGTGCCGCCACGACCGGACGACGGGCCGGGTGAACAGCCGTGGGTAGACCGTCCACAGCTTGGCCAGCAGCAGCGGGACCGCCGCGGTGCCGCTGGCCACGTGCAGCCCCTGGCTCACCCGGTACCCCCACCGGGGGCGGCTGGGCAGCACGTCCGACAGCGGGCCCGGGTGCTGGAGGAAGTGGCTGATCAGCCCGGTCACGAAGCACACGGCGACGGCCACCCCCAGCCAGCGGCCGATCGCGGTCGCGGTGCGGGCGTCGTGCAGCCGACCGCGGAAGCGCGGCAGGGGCGGGGGGAACGGGGGGAACCTCATGGCTCCATCAGACCGTGCGCGACGGCCCGTCCGGCGTGATCGACACCTTACGAAACGCGGACACCGGGGCAGGTCCGGGCCGTGACACGGGTTCCCGGTGCCAGGCTGGGCGCGTGAACTCCCGTACCGCCCTCGCCGTCACCTCCGCCCTGCTCGCCGCCCTCACGACCGTTCTCGCCGTGGCCGTCCACGGCGACGACTACGTCAGGGACCCGGCCGCGCTCACCGGCTGGTACGCGGCCGCGTGGGCGCTCTTCGCCGCGGCCGCGTGGGCCCTGCGCTCGGTGTCCGCCCGGCACGTCGCGCCGCTGGTGCTCGCGGGGTCGGTCGCCGTCGCGGCCACCGGGCTGCTCGCGGAGCCCCGTACCAGCTCGGACGCGTTCCGCTATGTCTGGGACGGGCGCGTGCAGGCCTCGGGCGTCTCGCCGTACGACCATGTCCCGGCCGACCCGGCTTTGGCGCACCTGCGGGACCGCTGGCTCTTCCCCGAGGGCGCGGAGTGCGAGCGGCCCGAACGGTTCCGTATCGCGTCGGGGGACGGGCGGGTGGCGTGCACCCGGATCAACCGGCCGTACGTGCACACCATCTACCCGCCCGTCGCCGAGGGCTACTTCCTCCTCGTCGAGGAGCTCTCGCCGCCGGGTGCCCGGCACAAGCCGTTCCAGGTGGGCGGCGCGGTGCTCGCCGTGGCCACCTCGGGGCTGCTGCTGTACGCGCTGCGGCGGCGCGGGGACGGCAGGGGCGCGGCGTACTGGGCGTGGTGCCCGGCCGTGGCCGTCGAGGCCGTCAACAACGCCCACGCCGACGTGCTGAGCGTGCTGCTGACGGTCGCCGCGTTCGCCGTCGTGAGCGCCCGCCGTCCGCTCGGCGGCGCCCTGCTCGGCGCGGGCATCGCGACCAAGCTGCTCCCGGCCGTCACCCTGCCGGGGGCCCTCAGCGGTCTCGCGGCGCGGGGCCGGGGACGGGCCGCCCTCGCGGTGCTGCTGCCCGCGGCGGCCGTCGTGGCGGTGAGCTATCTGCCGTACGTCCTGGTCTCGGACAGCTCCGTCTTCGGCTATCTGACCGGTTACACGCGGGAGGAGGGCTACGACGACGCCACCGTGAAGAACCGGTACGCCCTGCTGCGGCTGGTGTTCCCCGACAGCTGGGCCCTGCCCGTCACCCTGGCCGTGCTGGCCGTGGTGGCGGGGTACGTGCTGCGGCGCGGCGACCCGGCGCGGCCGTGGCGCGGGGCACTGCTGGTCACGGGGTCGGCCTTCCTGCTGCTGACGCCGGGCTACTCCTGGTACGCGCTGCTGCTCGTCGCGCTGGTGGCGCTGGACGGCCGGTGGGAGTGGCTGGGCGTGGCGGCGGCGGGGGCGGCGAAGTACGTGGGGGGCCGGGCGGTGGCCGATCCCAACGCGCTGGGGACGACGGCGTACGCGGTGGCCGCCGCCGCGGTCGCGGCGGGCTGGGCGGTGCGGCGCTCCCTTTCCCGGAGGGAAGAAGCAGGCCGGGGTTCCCGGAGGGAAAAGGGTGTCCTGAGGACATAAAATCGGGGCGAAAACGGCGTCGACCTCCGGAGAGCACGACCCTCATGACAGCCCGAGAGACCGGCGCCCACGATCCCTACGTCCGCGTGCGCGGTGCCCGCGAGCACAATCTCAAGGCGGTGGACGTCGACATCCCCCGCGACGCCCTGGTCGTCTTCACGGGCGTCTCCGGTTCGGGGAAGTCGTCGCTCGCCTTCGGCACGCTCTACGCCGAGGCGCAGCGCCGGTACTTCGAGTCCGTGGCGCCGTACGCGCGGCGGCTGATCCACCAGGTGGGCGCGCCCAGGGTGGAGGAGATCAGCGGGCTGCCGCCCGCCGTGGCCCTGGAGCAGCGCCGGTCGGCGCCCACCTCGCGGTCCTCCGTCGGCACCGTCACCACGCTCTCCAACTCGCTGCGCATGCTGTTCTCGCGCGCCGGGACCTATCCCGGGGGCGCGGCGCGGCTGGACTCCGACGCGTTCTCGCCGAACACCGCCGCCGGGGCCTGTCCGGAGTGCCACGGGCTGGGGCGGGTCCACCGGGTCACCGAGGAGTCGCTGGTGCCCGACCCGTCGCTGTCGGTCCGTGACGGCGCGATCGCCGCCTGGCCGGGCGCGTGGCAGGGGAAGAACCTGCGCGACATCCTCGCGGCCCTCGGGTACGACATCGACCGCCCGTGGCGCGAGCTGCCGCGGGCGGACCGCGACTGGATCCTGTTCACCGACGAGCAGCCGGTCGTCACCGTGCACCCGGTGCGGGACGCCGAGCGCATCCAACGCCCGTACAAGGGCACGTACATGAGCGCCAGGCGCTACGTCCTGCACACCGTCGCCGACTCCAAGAGTGCCCCCTTGCGGGCCCGCGCCGAGCGGCACCTGGTGAGCGGCCCCTGTCCGGCGTGCGGCGGGCGGCGGCTGCGCCCCGAGGCGCTGGCGGTCACCTTCGCCGGGCGGGACATCTCGGAGCTCGCCGCGCTGCCGCTCGCGGCCCTCGCGGAGACGCTGCGCCCGGCGTGCGGGGGCGAGGGTCCGGCCGCTGCCCTCGCCGGGGACCTCGTCGCCCGCGTCGAGGTGCTCACCGAACTCGGTCTGGGCTACCTCAGCACGGACCGGCCCACCCCCACCCTGTCGGCGGGCGAGCTCCAGCGGCTGCGGCTGGCGACGCAGCTCCGCTCGGGCCTGTTCGGTGTCGTCTACGTCCTGGACGAGCCGTCCGCGGGCCTGCACCCCGCCGACAGCGCCGCCCTGCTCACCGTCCTGGACCGGCTGAAGGCGGCGGGCAATTCGCTGTTCGTCGTCGAGCACCATCTGGACGTCGTGCGCCGCGCCGACTGGATCGTCGACGTGGGGCCGCGGGCCGGGGAGCACGGTGGGCGGGTGCTGCACAGCGGGCCCGTCGCGGGGCTCGCGGACGTCCAGGAGTCGGCGACCCGCCGGTTCGTGTTCCCCGACGGGCCGGTGCCCCCGGCCCGTACGCCCCGCCGTCCGTCCGGCGCGCTGCGGCTGCGCGGTGTCACCCGGCACAATCTCCGCGATCTCGACGTGGACGTCCCGCTCGGGGTGTTCACGGCCGTCACCGGCGTGTCCGGTTCGGGGAAGTCGACGCTGGTCGGGCAGGTCCTGGCGGAGACCGTGGCCGCCCACCTGGCGGGGGACGCCACGGAGGGCGCCGAGGGGCTGGACGCGGTGCACCGGCTCGTCACGGTCGACCAGAAGCCGATCGGCCGCACGCCGCGGTCCAACCTGGCCACGTACACGGGGCTGTTCGACGCGGTGCGCAAGGTGTTCGCGGCGACCGAGGGTGCCCGCGCCCGCGGCTACACCGTGGGCCGCTTCTCCTTCAACGTCGCCGCCGGGCGGTGCGAGACCTGTCAGGGCGAGGGGTTCGTCGCCGTCGAACTGCTCTTCCTGCCCGGCACGTACGCGCCGTGCGCCGCGTGCCGGGGCGCCCGCTACAACCCCGGGACGCTGGAGATCACCTATCGGGGCGCGACCATCGCGGACGTCCTCGACCTGACCGTCGACGCCGCGGCCGGGTTCCTCGCCGACGTGCCCGCCGCGCTGCGGAGCCTGCGCACCCTCCAGGACGTCGGCCTCGGCTACCTGCGTCTGGGGCAGCCCGCCACCGAGCTCTCCGGCGGGGAGGCGCAGCGCATCAAGCTGGCCGCCGAACTCCAGCGCGCCCGCCGCGGCCACACCCTCTACATCCTGGACGAGCCGACCACCGGCCTCCACCCGGCCGACACCGAAGTGCTGCTCCGCCAGCTGCACGGCCTGGTCGACGCGGGCAACTCGGTGGTCGTGGTGGAGCACGACATGACGGTGGCGGCGGGGGCGGACCACGTCGTCGACCTGGGGCCGGGCGGCGGGGCGGCGGGCGGTCGCGTCGTGGCCGAGGGCACCCCGGAGGAGGTCGCGGCGGCCGACGGCAGTGTGACGGCGCCGTACCTGCGCGCGGCGCTCGCGGCGCCGGGGTCACACGGGCGGTAGCGCGTCCGGCCCCAGGACCGGCGTCCCGCTCCGGTGTTTCCCCTCGCACGGCGTGGTGTGCTTGCAGAAGAACCCGCGCCCCCGGCACGAGGGGCAGCGGTGGGCCGCCGACATCTCCCCGTCCTCGCCGGACTGGCTCACGTAGAGCGTGAGCGCATGGTAAGTGCCCTCGCCCCGGCACCCCTTGCACAGGTGGTGCGGGCCGGGGCAGAGTGCGTCGGTCATGGGGGTGATGGTGCTCTTTCCGGGCCGCGCCTGTCCCTCCGTTCGCCGGCGTCTCCCCCGTTCTGCGTAGCCGGCGGCCCTCGCTACCGCCGCAACCCCATGAACTGCCTTTCGGATGCCTGCCATTGGTCCGTCACGCGCCATCCCGTCGCCGCCGCGTGCCGCCGCAGGGCCGGGGCTCCCACGCGCGCCCAGGGGAAGGCCGTGCCGGTGCGGCCGCGGCCGTCGTCCACGCGGACGTGGACCCGTTCGTCGAGGTCGGCCGCGGCCGCCTCGACGAGGAGGAGGCCGCCCGGGGCGGTGACGGCGGCGACGCGGGTGAGCAGGGCGTGGGGGTCGCCGCCGATGCCGATGTTGCCGTCGACGAGGAGCGCGGTGCCCCAACGGCCCTCGCCGGGCAGGGGGTCGAAGACCGAGCGGCAGAGCGCCGCGCCTCCCGTGCGGCGGGTGCGGGCGACGGCGGCGGGGCTCACGTCGACGCCGAGGGCGGGGCGGCCGCGGGCCGCCAGGGCGGCGACGAGGCGGCCGGGTCCGCAGCCCAGGTCGATGACCTCGCCCTCGCAGCGGTCGAGCACGGTCGTGTCGGCGGGGTCCGCGCCGCCGCACCAGCGCTCCACTTCGAGGGGCAGCAGCCAGCCGTCGGCGCGGCGGAGGAAGAGCGGGCCGCGTCCGACGCGGACGGCGTCGGCGTAGGGGTCGGCGCACCAGGGGGCGTCGGCGCGGGGCAGGCGCAGTTCGCTGACGGTCACCGGGCGCCGCCCCGTACGCCCGCCGTGACGGCTTCCGCGAAGAGTCCGTACGGTGCGGCGGCCGCGACGTGGGCCGCGTCGGCGGCGGTGTCGACGTCGCGGAGCTCGGGCAGGTCGCGTACGACGAGGCCGGCGTCCGTCAGGCGGCGGCGCTGGACGGCTCCGGTGCGGGCGGTGGACATGGGGACGCCGCGCAGCAGCGCGGGCCGCGGTTCGGCCAGTCCGAGCGCCCAGAACCCGCCGTCGGCGGCGGGGCCGAACCACGCGTCGCACCCGTGCCAGCCGTCGTCCGCCAGGGCGGGGGCGAGCAGTCCGGGGGTGATCTGCGGGGTGTCCATGCCGAGGAGCAGCGTGGGCCCGGCGCAGTCGGCGAAGGCGGCGGCGAGCCGTTCGTCGAGGCCGCCCGCGCACTGCGGTACGACGTCGAAGCCGGGCGGCAGCCAGTCGCCGGGGCGCCCGTCGAGCGCGAGCACGCGCCGCCGGGCGGGCATGGCGAGGACGGCGCGCAGGGTGTCGACGAGGGCCGCCTCGGCGATCCGGGCGGCCCGCTCCGGGCTGTACGGCGGGGTGAGCCGTGTCTTGACCCGTCCGGGCAGGGGTTCCTTGGCGATGACGAGGAGCGTGGTGGGGCCGCCGGGCGGCGCGGGCCGTCGGTTCATCGGGCCGCCACCTCCTCCGGGGCGGTCCGCAGGACGCCCCGCATGTCGTGGACCGCCTGCCAGGTGCCGCGCCAGGTGCCGGTCACCTTCGACGTGCCGGTGCGGGGGTGGTAGGGGACGTCCGTCTCGGTCACCCGCCAGCCCGCGTCGGCCGCGCGGACGACCATTTCCAGGGGGTAGCCGCTGCGCCGGTCGGTCAGCCCGAGGCCGAGCAGGGCCTCGCGCCGTGCGACGCGCAGAGGGCCGAGGTCGCGCAGGCGCAGGCCGGTGCGGCGGCGCAGCATACGGGCGAGCGCGGCGTTGCCGAGGCGGGCGTGGAGGGGCCAGGCGCCGCGGCCGTGGGGACGGCGGCGGCCGAGGACGAGGTCGGCGGCGCCGCTGCGCACGGTCGCCGCCAGCTCCGGCAGGAGCGCCGGGTCGAGGGAGGCGTCGCAGTCGCAGAAGCCCACGAGTTCGGCGTCCGCGGCGCGCAGCCCGGCGGCGCAGGCGGCGCCGAAGCCGCGGCGCGGCTCGTGGACGACGGTGGCGCCGAGCGAGTGGTGCCGATAGGTCGGCCGAACCCTTCGGCGTAGATCGCACACCATCCGCCGCGCAAGAC
>NZ_JBSFWT010000058.1:0-47159 GCF_053594975.1 Streptomyces sp. NPDC002537 | reverse complement strand
GCGCCCCTGCACACCCCGATGGTGTCCACCGTCCACGCCGCCGCCCTGTCGGGACCCGAACTGGGCCCCGACCGGCGTTTGAGGACGCGGCCGCAGGCCGCCCCCGCCACAGGCAGTAACGGCGGGACAGCCGGAAAGGTCCGGGGAGGGGGCTACGCCCGGGGCCGCCCCATGGCGCGATACGTCCACCCAGCCGCACGCCAAGCGCCAGCGTCCAGCGCATTGCGCCCGTCCAGAATGTGCCGCTCCGCCACCACCTCGCCCAGCGCCGCGGGCGACAGCTCGCGGAACTCCGCCCACTCGGTCAGGTGGAGGACGGCATGCGCCCCCCGGCACGCCTCCAGCGCGCTCGGCGCGTAGGCGAGCGTCGGGAAGAGCCGCCGCGCGTTCTCCGTCCCCTTGGGGTCGTAGACCGTGACCTGTCCGCCCTGGAGGTGGATCTGCCCGGCGACGTTGAGCGCCGGGGAGTCCCGTACGTCGTCCGAGTCCGGCTTGAAGGTGGCGCCGAGGACGGCCACCCGCTGTCCGAGGAAGCTGCCGCCCACCGTCTCCCGGGCGAGCTCGACCATGTGGCCGCGGCGGCGCATGTTGATGGAGTCGACCTCGCGGAGGAAGGTCAGCGCCTGGTCCACGCCCAGCTCGCCCGCGCGGGCCATGAAGGCGCGGATGTCCTTGGGGAGGCAGCCGCCGCCGAAGCCGATGCCCGCCCGCAGGAACTTCTTGCCGATCCGCTCGTCGTGGCCGATGGCCTCCGCCAGCTTCACCACGTCGCCGTCGGCGGCCTCGCAGACCTCCGCCATGGCGTTGATGAAGGAGATCTTGGTGGCGAGGAAGGAGTTCGCGGCGGTCTTCACCAGCTCGGCGGTGGGGTAGTCCGCGACGACGAACGGCGTGCCCTCGCCGACGGGGGTCGCGTACACCTCGCGCAGCAGCTTCTCACCGCGCTCACCGGCGACGCCGACGACGATCCGGTCGGGGTGCAGGGTGTCCTGGACGGCGAAGCCCTCGCGCAGGAACTCCGGGTTCCAGGCCAGCTCCACGTCCGAGCCCGCCGGGGCCAGCTCGGTGAGCAGCCGGGCGAGCCGGGCCGCGCTGCCGACGGGGACGGTGGACTTGCCGACGACCAGCGCGGGCCGGTGCAGCACGGGCGCGAGGGAGGAGACGGCGGCCTCGACGTAGGACATGTCGCAGGCGTACTCGCCGTGCTTCTGCGGGGTGTTCACGCAGACGAAGTGGACGTCGCCGAACTCGCCGACCTCCTCCCAGGAGGTGGTGAAGCGCAGCCGGCCGGTCGACCCCTCGATCCCGGCGACGTGCTTGCGGAGCAGTTCCTCCAGGCCCGGCTCGTACATCGGGACCCGGCCCTGCGACAGCATCGCGACCTTCTCGGGCACCACGTCCAGGCCCAGCACCTCGAAACCGAGCTCCGCCATGGCCGCGGCGTGGGTGGCGCCGAGGTAGCCGGTGCCGATCACGGTGATCTTGAGGGCCATATGGTGCTCCAGTTACGGATGGGGCGGCCGTGGGGGGCCGGATTGCGTGGCCCGAGCATAGTCGGGGCCCGGCCGGGAAGGATGATCGGTGGATCTTCCGTCGCCCCCGTCGCCCTCCGCTGTCGGCAAGCTCACGTAGTCCCCGCCGCGGGGGCGCCCCTAGACTTGGTGTTACTAAACGGTAGTTAACTCTCAGGGGAGTACGCCTTGGCGGGATCAAAGGACTTCGACCTGTACCGGCCGGCCGAGGAGCACGACGAGCTCCGCAAGGTCGTGCGCCAGCTCGCCGAGGCGAAGATCGCGCCGTTCGCCGCCGAGGTGGACGAGGAGGGGCGCTTCCCCCAGGAGGCGCTCGACGCCCTGGCGGCCGCCGATCTGCACGCCGTGCACGTCCCCGAGGAATTCGGCGGCGCCGGTGCGGACGCCCTGGCCACGGTGATCGTCATCGAGGAGGTCGCGCGCGTCTGTGCCTCGTCCTCCCTGATCCCGGCGGTCAACAAGCTGGGCTCCCTGCCGGTCATCCTGTCCGGCTCGGACGACCTGAAGAAGCGCTACCTGAGCCCGCTCGCCAAGGGCGACGCGATGTTCTCGTACTGCCTCTCCGAGCCCGACGCGGGCTCCGACGCCGCCGGCATGAAGACCAGGGCCGTCCGCGACGGCGACCACTACGTCCTCAACGGCGTGAAGCGCTGGATCACCAACGCGGGCGTCTCCGAGTACTACACGGTGATGGCCGTCACCGACCCCGAGAAGCGCTCCAAGGGCATCTCCGCCTTCGTGGTGGAGAAGTCCGACGAGGGCGTCTCCTTCGGCGCGCCGGAGAAGAAGCTCGGCATCAAGGGGTCCCCGACCCGCGAGGTCTACCTCGACAACGTCCGCATCCCCGCCGACCGCATGATCGGCGAGGAGGGCACCGGCTTCGCCACCGCGATGAAGACCCTCGACCACACCCGCATCACCATCGCGGCGCAGGCGCTGGGCATCGCGCAGGGCGCGCTGGACTACGCCAAGGGCTACGTCCAGGAGCGCAAGCAGTTCGGCAAGCCGATCGCCGACTTCCAGGGCATCCAGTTCATGCTCGCCGACATGGCGATGAAGCTGGAGGCCGCCCGCCAGCTGACGTACGCGGCCGCCGCGAAGTCCGAGCGCCTCGACTCCGACCTGACCTTCTACGGCGCCGCCGCCAAGTGCTACGCCTCCGACGCGGCCATGGAGATCACCACGGACGCCGTCCAGCTCCTCGGCGGCTACGGCTACACCCGCGACTACCCGGTCGAGCGCATGATGCGCGACGCCAAGATCACGCAGATTTATGAAGGCACGAACCAGGTTCAGCGCATCGTGATGGCCAGGAACCTGCCGAAGTAGCTGACGCTGGGCCAAAACTATTTGCTGACCTGCACAAACGACACAGCCCCCGGCTTGATGCCGGGGGCTGTTCGTCTGGGTGGTGTCAGGCCACCGCGGACCGTTCGGTGGGATCGTCCGCGCCGGGCGTGAGCATCGTTGCGATGGCCGCCCTGCCGCGCTGCCCGGCGCCCTCGAAGATGTAGTGGTAGTGCTGCCGGAGTACGTCCGGGCCCCACGTCCCGTGGTTCTTGATGTGCCGCCGCAGCTCGAACGCGACGTTCGGCGGAAGGGGCGCGATCCTCCCGGGCTCCTCTTCGTCGCGGGCCACGGCCACGGCCACGGCCATGGCCTCGCCGAGCCGCGGGCCGCAGCCGGCCATCAGCCAAACCATCGCGCGGTATCGAGCAGGGCACCCGTCCAGGATGGCCAGGACCTCTCGCGTCGTCAGCCGCTGGGCCTTGGATTGCCCGGACCCCGACAACCCGGTCGCCAGCGGCGCCTTTCCGGCAACATCCCCCTGGGACCTGCCCCACTGCCGCCGGTACCAACTTGCGCATGGAGCCTGGGCATTCCATTCCCCCGCTCCAACGGGGACTAAGTTATGAGTTCTGAGCTCTAAGAGCGGAGTAAGGAGCTCTTAGAGGTGAGCTATAAGAGCTAAGCGTGAAGCTGCGAGAAGCCCCTGAGCCAGAAGCCCAGGGGCTTCCTCATGCTCTCTGGCAAGCTGGCCCGTCTTGACTCTTCGGGAGTCAACCGGTCCAGGCCAATAGAAGTTGGAGCCCCGACGAGCGGGAGCGACGGAGAGGTCACGGAGCTACGGGAGGGGAGTTCCCTCCCGTAGCCGGCCCGAAAGCTGCATACCCGCACAGGGTCCGGAGAAGGCGCCCCCGGTGGGTCCTGGCGACGCCGGCGCGAGCATTACTCCCGGGGCGGGAGCGGACATAGACCCGATATCTCAAGCTGCCTCCCCCCGTGAAGGTCGTGCTATAAATGATCTTCGAGTTGGCGGCCGACCGCGCCCAACTCGCTATCCACAGAGGGGGAACAGCGTGAAGAAGAGAGCATTGGCGCATCTGGCGACAGCCGCAGCCATAGCCCCGCTGGCTGTGGTTGGGGTTTCGGGGGAGGCTTCTGCCCGTGATGGCGAGAAGGTCACGTGGAGAAACGTGGCCACCAACAGGTGCCTGACTCATGACGGGGAGCATGATGTTTCCACTATGCGTCAGAGCGATTGTTCCGCCGGCTTCCAATGGACCGATCATGCCATCCGTGAAGACTCTTCCGGGCAAGGGATCTACCGGATTTCGGCGAACGGTTTCAAGGGGGAACTCTGCCTCGACAGCAGCGACGCGGGCAGGGTCTACCTGAACCCGTGCAACTCTGGTAACTACCAGAAGTGGAAGCAAGTCAAGACCTCCACTGGATGGAAGCTCACCAACGTTGCGACAGGCCGCGTTCTCGACAGCAGCGACGGCGGCAAGGTGTACACAAAGCCCGACAACGGCGGTAAGTACCAGCGTTGGAGCTAGCAGCCATATCTTCGAGTTGGCGACTGACCACGTCCAACTTGGTATTCACATGAGGGGAAACAGCGTGAAGAAGAAGGCCCTTGCTCATCTGGCGGCAGCGGCAGTAATAGCGCCGCTGGCAGTAGTTGTGACTTCAGGCGAGGCCTCCGCCCGTGATGGCGAAAGGGTGACGTGGAGAAACGTAGCCACCAAGAGGTGTCTGAACACTGACGGGCACTCTGAGGTTCGCACACTGCCTTCGACCGATTGCAAGTCTGGTTTCGAATGGATCGAACATGCCATCAAGGAAACGTCTGATGGTCAAGGGATCTATCGGATTTCGGTGAAACCCTCATTCCCCGACAACCTCTGCCTCGACAGCAGCGACGCGGGCAGGGTCTACTTGAACAAGTGCAACGAGGGCAAGTACCAGATGTGGTGGCAGCAGAAGACGCCAAAGGGTTGGCGCATCGTCAACTACCAGACGGGCCTGAGTCTCGACAGCAGCGACGCGGGCAGGGTCTACACGAATAAGCCCAACTCCAGCGATTACCAGCTTTGGAAGTAGCCGGCCTTCCCGACGCCCCCGGTCCCCGGGGGCGTCTTGCTTCTAGTACGTTTCGTGGCGCGGCTGGAACGTCAGCCGAAGCGAAGCGTCCCCGCCGCCGGGTGTCATCTGGACAGAGACCTGTGACCGGCCCGCAGGGATCGGCCAGAGCGCCGGAGAAGGCGCCGGCAACGGAGTGTTCACGCCCTTTCGCCGTGCTCGCTGTCAGCGCTGAGGTGGAGCGGGAAGGCATACGGGAGAAGACGCTGGAGGGACTGGAGACTGCGGCCCGCAACGGCAACCACGGCGGACGACCGACCGTGATGGACGCCGACAAGCTTGCCGTGGCCCGTGCCCGGCACGCGAAGGGAGAGAGCGTCACGGTCATCGCCAAGGCCCTCGGAGTGTCCAGGGCGACTCTGTACCGGGCCTTGGGCGAAGCGTCGTAACCTGCTGCGCCCTGAGACCTGAGAGACCGTTTGTCCGCCCGGCAGGCGGTCTTTTGCCGTGTCGGCACAGGGGGGGCAGGGTGCTGCCAAAGTTCAGCCCTGAGCCCGTCTGGCGATCCCAGCTCAAGCGCGACGTACGCGCCCTGAGTGCAGGCTCCCCGGGCCAGGTTTCGATCACCTCGCGGGTGGGCGTCAACTGACCTCCGAACAAGACTCGTTCGCGCTGGCCACACGGCGTACGCTGGCCGGAAGGGCTTGACTTCGTAATAGGAGCGGCTATGACAGACCTGGCCGGGATGACGACTGGGGAGCGTGTCCGGTTCTACCGAGAACGGCGCGGGATGACGCGGCCTGTGCTTGCTGGACTAGTTGGCCGTGGCCCCGACTGGTTGAAGAAGGTCGAGTCTGGCGAGCGGCAGCTACGTGACCACACCCTCCTTGTCAGGCTCGCAACCGCGCTGAAGATCAGCGACCTGACCACCTTGACGGGTGATCCCGTGCCCTCCCCGGTAAGCCCGTCCGCGCGGCTCGTACTGCCCGGTATCGCTGACCTTCGTGACGCCTTGCGGGGCCCGCTGTTCGCCGTCCCGGATGAGCCACCGAGCGTGGACGTGCTCCGGGGGCGTGTGGCTGAGGCATGGCGGTTGTGGCACTCGTCCCGCTTCCAGCGGTCGGAGGTCTCCGGCCTTCTCCCCGGGCTCATCCGGGACGCTTCCGCGCTGCCCCGCCGTCTCGACGGGCCGGAGCGGCGGAAGGCGTACGCCGTCCTTGCCGACGTGTACCACCTCGCACAGCAGGCCGCCGCGTTCGCCGTCGAGCCTGAGCTGTATTGGTTGATTGCCGACCGTGGCAGGAACGCTGCGCAAGAAGCCGACAGTCCGTTGTGCCTCGCTGGGGCGTCCTGGACGTGGGCGAACGGGCTCCGCGAGTCCGGCTATGCCGAAGAGGCGATCCGCGTTGTCACTGAGGCCGCCGAGGCCATCAAGCCGCACCTGGAGACGGGCCCTGACGACCTTCGGGGCGTCTATGGGGCCCTTCACCTCCATGCAGCCATTACGCACGCTCGTGAGGGCGCTGAGGGCAACGCGTGGCGACACTGGGACGAGGCCGACCACACCGCGAACCGGCTGCCCGCTGGCTACGCGCATTCATGGACGGTGTTCGGCAGGGGCAACGCGGACATCCACGCCGTCAGCGTCGCCACCGACCTCCGGACGCCCGGGACAGCGATGAGCCGAGCCGAAACGGTGGACCTGGAAATGGTCCCGAGCGTTGAGCGCCGTTCGCGGGTGCTGATCGAGCTTGGGCGCGCGCAGAAGCAGAGGAAGGACCATGCCGGGGCGCTGCACTGGATGAGTCGCGCTGTGGAGGCGTCGCCGGAGACGGTGCGGTTCACGCCGGTTGCCCGGGGGTTGGTCTATGACCTGGCGAAGGAAGCCCGTGGGCCGCTGAAGTCGGACGCGATGGCACTTGCCGAGGAGGTACAGGTACTAGCGAGCTGAGGGGGACAGTTTGGGTCTCTCACGAGTTCCCGTTCCGCTTACCGTCCTTCGCTACCTACGCGAGGGGACAGCAACGATGGCGAGAACACGCGAGACCGGGCGCCCGTACAAGTATGTGACCTATGCCCCGGCGGGGCACACGTGCGGGAAGTGCCGGAAACCCATCCCCACTGATACCCCCTGCCGACGAGGGGACAACGAACAGGCTTCCCCATCCCCCGTGGCCGTCTACTGGCACCAGGAGTGCGCCACCAAGGCTGGAGGCGCCAAGTGACCCGCCAGTCCTTTAAGTTCGCTGACTGGTCTACCGCGCCGGACCCGGACGCCGCCGCTGAGTACGTGGTCATCTGCCGGGACGTGGTCAAGCACGACGACGACCCCGAGCACGACACCCCGTGCCGCTGGGAATTCCGCGCCCTGGACGACCGGGCGGCAGCCGACAAGCAGCAGAAGGCGCACACCGACAAGGAGGGGCATCGCCTCTTCTTGGAAATCTCGACGTGCCCCACGGTCGTCACGCCTCCGCCGGGATCGGTCCTGGCGGGACGGCTCGCCCGACGAGAACGGGCGGTTGCTCAGTGACCCCCGCGAGCCTTTGCAGGCGCCCCCTGAGCCTGTTACCGGCCCCGGAGCTGGTGAGCCTCATAGACGACCCTGACGGCCCGTACGCGGACTCTCCCGGGGGATGGTGGACCAAGTACGGCGGGGTAGCGGATGCGCATTCCGGGGTGATCTACATCCCCCAAGAGGCCGACCGCCCACCGTGCCGCTTCCCGTGCGACCTCTGCGCAGAGCAGCGGCAGCACTGAGACGAGCGGGGCACCGTACCCCGCTGCAAGATCCCGGACGCAGGGTTGGGCGGAATCCATTCCCGCGCGTCTCGGGTAGGCCGCTCGCAGCGTGAGATGTGGTGATCTCCCGGCGCTGTGAGCGGCAGTCCTCCGACCAGGCAACGGCAGAGAGGCCGCGACGGTGGCCGCCCCTCACGGACGCGTGAGGGCTCACGACCCGGTCCGCCCCTTCGCTGGGGTGCCGCTTCGGCGGTGAGGGAGAAGGGCCCCCGTTCGGGTTGATGCCCGGACGGGGGCTCGCAGCTTCCGGCGCAGAACAGGGGCTGCCGTAGCACTCGGAGCCCCGTGCCCATGCTGGGGAAATGCTGGGGAGGCCCCCTCGGAAGGGGGTGTCTGCACAGGTCAGAGCCATGTTTCCCGTGAAGCACCCAGATCCACGAGGGCACCGACCAGGTCCAGCGCATCGTCATGGCGCGCAACTTGCCGAAGTAGCCTGTGGTGCTGTCGGGGCGGGTGGGTCCGGTGACCCGCCCGCCCCGCGGCATGCCCGTATCACCAGGCGCAAGGAGCCCCGCCCGTGTCCGACCTGGACTTCTACGTCCGTGCCGCCACCCGCTGCGACATCCTCGGGGCGGGCGTCCACGCGGAACCCGGCGCGTGGGAAGCCGTCCTGGGGGAGGGGTTCGTCGACCCCGGCGGCGGAAGCGCGTACCAGGTGCAATACGGGCTGGTGGACGTCTCCTTCGCCCCCGGGGCCGACGGGCCGGACTCCTGTTTCGGGTTCGGGGTCAAGCCGCACCGGCTGATCCACGGCGACGCGGACACCGTGCCGCGGGCGCTCGTGCGGGAGTACGGCGCGTTCGCGCGCCGGGTGCGGTTCGAGGAACTGCGGGCGGGCATCGAGGCACAGGGGATGACGGTCGAGGCCGAGGACGAGCAGCACGACATGTGCCGCTACCGCGTCGTGGAGACCGGCGCCCGGATCCACGCCGTCGTCGACCCCTGCCCGTACGGCCACGGGGACCACGACCCCGACGACCCGGAGGAACAGCAGGCCGGCGACGTCTGGTCGATCGACGTGTTACCCGCCTGGTGGGGCTGACCGGACGTCCAGCCGTCCCCCGGACCGTCAGCTGACCGGGAACCTGGCCACGTACTCGGCGAACGGCTCGATTCCGGCCTCCGCGCGCAGTTCGTCGACGCGCTCCGGTTCCTCGCAGGGCCAGGGGACGGGGGCACCGTCCCGGACCCCGGCGATCTGAGTGCCGCAGATCTGCTTGCGGCCGTCGTTCACCAGCACCCGGTCGCGCAGGAAGGCCAGTTGGCGCGGGTCGGCCGTGCCCCCTGCCACCGCCTGTGCCATCAGGTGGAGCGCGCGGCGCTGGACGTCGAGCTGACGGTCGGCGTGCTGGGCGATCAGCCAGGCGGCCTGTGCCGCGTCCGCACCGACCAGGTCGGCCGTCGGCCAGTCGTGCTCGTCCATGATCTGGGCGAGCCGGTCGCCGTGACGCGCGGTGAGACGCCGCCAGGCCAACTGGTCGGAGGGGTCGTCGCCGTTGGCGCGGTGGGACATCCGGTGGTCGGCCTCGGCCATGCCCGTGAGTTCCGCCGCCAGTGCGGCGATGCCGGGTGGTATCACGTCGTCTCCAAAGGTCCGGGTGGGTGCGGCTGTTCTGGCGTCGACAACGCTAGAGGTGCATATCGGCCCGAAGATCGTTCGGAGGAATGGTGACAGGCATGGTCATGCGCGCAGATAATGGATCCACGGCGACGGTGAGCCGTGATGTGATGGCGTCGTGAGCCGCGCCGCAGAAGACACCAACCGCCGTATGCTCCGGGCGCGGGACGCGATGGACCGCGCGTACGCCCAGCCGCTGGACGTCCCGGCGCTGGCCCGGATCGCCCTGGTGTCGGAGGCGCACTTCGCGCGCACCTTCCGGGCCACGTTCGGTGAGACGCCGCACCGGTATCTGCAACGCCGCCGTGTCGAGCGGGCGATGTTCCTGCTGAGGTCGACCGACCGCAGTGTGACGGACATCTGCTTCGAGGTCGGCTTCGGCAGCCCGGGGACCTTCAGCCGCACGTTCCGCGACATCGTCGGCCGGTCGCCGAGGACGTACCGCAAGGAGGCCGTGCCCACGGGCGTACCGACGTGCTTCACGATGGCGTGGACGCGGCCGGCCACATCGAGCAGTTCCGGATAAGTTTTCGGCCGGGTCGCTCAGTAGCGTGGTCCCCATGTTCAACGCCATCACGCAATCGCAGATATACGTCCTCGACCAGGACGAGGCCCTCGACTTCTACGTCGGCAAGCTCGGCCTGGAGGTCACCGCCGACGTCGACATGGGCTTCATGCGCTGGCTGACCGTCAGCGTCCCCGGCCACCCGGAGCGCCAGATCCTGCTGGAGAAGCCGGGCGCTCCGGCGATGTCCGAGGAGACGGCCCAGCAGGTCCGCGAGCTGGTGACCAAGGGCGCGATGGGCGGCTGGCTCATCTTCACCACGGACGACTGCCGCGGGACCTACGCGACGCTGCTGGCCCGGGGCGTCGAGTTCACCGAGGAGCCCACGGACCGCCCGTACGGCACGGACCGCGGTCTCCGCGACCCCTTCGGCAACCGCATCCGCTTCACCCGGCCGAGGGCCTGAGCCCTCCCGGGCCCCGGACGGGCCAGCGCCGGTGGCGCGGTGCGGTGGTGGCGGAGATCGTGGTGGGCACGGGGGGTCCACCGATCGCGCCGTCCTCTGGAGGCACACGGAATGCCCGACGTCACCGGCCCCTACGCGCCCGGCACCCCCTGCTGGGTCGACCTGATGGTGCCCGACCAGCAAGCCGCCCTCGACTTCTACCGCGACCTCTTCGGCTGGCAGGGCGAGACCGGACCGCCGGAGACCGGCGGTTACGCGGTCTGCTCGCTCAACGGCAAACCGGTGGCCGGGATCATGACCGCGATGAACCCGGACGGCAGCAAGCCCGACCCGACACCGCCGACCGTGTGGACCACCTACATCGCGACGGCCGATGTGGACGCCGCCGAGAAGGCGATCACGGGCAACGGCGGTCAGGTGATGATGCCGGGCATGGACGTCCTCGAACTCGGCCGGATGGCCGTCGCGAGCGACCCCACGGGCGCCGTCTTCGGCCTCTGGCAGGCGAAGGACTTCCCCGGCGCGGGCGTCGTCAACGAGCCCGGCGCGATCATCTGGAACGAGCTCAACACTCGTGACACGGCCGCCGCCTCGGCCTTCTACACCAAGGCGCTGGGCATCACCGCCGCCCCCATGGAGGGCGCGGACGGCTACTTCGCGCTCAATGTGGACGGCCGGACCGTCGGCGGCATGCAGTCCCTCGCGAACATCGACGGCCCGCCGGACGCGCCCTCGCACTGGCTGACGTACTTCTCCGTCGACGACACCGACAGCACGGTCGCCGCGCTGGTCCGCGCGGGCGGCAACGTCCTCAAGCCGGCGTTCGACATGATGGCGGGCCGGATGGCCGTCGTGCAGGACCCGCAGGGCGGCGTCTTCGCCGTCATCGACGCGACCGGCCCCGAGCCCACCTGAGCCCGGAGCCGGCCGCGCCGGGTGTCACGACGCGGGGTCGGTGACCTTCTCGTCGTTCTTGAGCTGGTCGAAGAGCTGCTTGGCCTTCGCCGTGTCCCACTTGACCGCCACGCCGTCGCTCCGCGTCGGCAGGTTCGCGGTGGCGATCGGCACGGTCAGCTGCTTGCCGTCCCCGCCCGTGACGCCCTTCATCGACCAGAACATCGACATCAGGTCCGTCAGCCCCATGTCCTTGTCGACGATGAGCGTGTCCAGGCCGGAGCCGATGACGGGGTAGAGCCGGAACGGGTTGAGCACCGTCGACGGCGAAGCGGCCTGCTTGGCCAGGGTGTTGAGGAACTTCTGCTGGTTGCGCATCCGGCCCAGGTCCTGGTCGGCCTCCTGGTGGCGCTGGCGGACGAAGGCCAGCGACTGCTTGCCGTCGAGCGTCTGGCAGCCCGCCTTGAAGTCGGCGCCCGAGTCCCGGTCCTTGATCGGCTTGTCGATGCACATGTCCACGCCGCCCAGCGAGTCGACCAGATTGCGGAAGCCGCCGAAGCCGATCTCCGCGTAGTGGTCGATGTGCAGCCCGGTGTTGAACTCGACCGCCCGGATGAGCAGTTCGGCGCCGCCGTCCGCGTACGCCTGGTTGAGCTTGTGTGTGGACGCCGGGAACTGCTTGCCGGTCTTCGGCCCGGTGAACGCGGGGATCATCACATACGAGTCGCGGGGCAGGCTCAGCATCGTCGTGCCGTTGTCGCCCGTGTGCAGGATCATCATCGAGTCGGTGCGCTTGCCGTCCGCCGACCCCGTGTGCAGGTCCTTCTTGTCCTGCTCCGACAGGCCCTCCCGGCTGTCGGACCCCACGATCAGGTAGTTCGTGCCCTTGCCGCTCGCGGGCCGGTCCGCCAACTTGCCCAGGTCGACCTCGCGGCGCATCTTCGAGTCCGCCCAGAAGTACGTACCGACGGAGACCGCCAGCAGCAGCACCACGAACGCGACCAGGCCGACGACGATCCTCTTGCGCCAGTTCGGCGGGCTGGTGCGGGCCGCGCGGCGGCCGGGACCCCGGCCGCCACCGCCACCGCCACCGCCACCGGTGCCGCGCCCCGGCCCGGCCGGACCGCCGTGCCCGTACACCTGGCCGGTGCTGTAACCGTCGTCACGCCGGGCGCCGGGAGGGGCCGGGGGAGTCGCCGCCCCGCCGGTGTTCTGGCCGGGCAGCGGCGGGTACGGACGCGGCGGCGCCTCGCGCCTGACGTGCGGCATGGCGCGAGCACCCTCCGGATCGGCGCCGGTGCTGCCGCGCCCATACCGGTGGTTCTGCCGCTCTTCGGGCCAATCGCTCATGCCATCGAGTGTGCCCGCCCGTACGGCCGACAGCCCGCCCGGTGCGTGATCGGGGCGGGGCTGTTGCAGAGCTGATGCACAGCCGGTCCTCCGGCACGGCCCGGCATACAGTGGTGGACATGACCATTCAGGACCCCGGCCAGGAGTCGGACATACCGGAGAAGCCGACGTCCGCCTCGCGCACGACCCTCTCCCACATCATGACCGCGGGCGATACCAATCTGCTCGGCACGGTCCACGGTGGCGTGATCATGAAACTGGTGGACGACGTCGCCGGTGCGGTCGCCGGACGGCACTCCGGCGGTCCCGCGGTCACGGCCTCCATGGACGAGATGGCCTTCCTCGAACCGGTCAAGGTCGGGGACCTCGTCCATGTGCAGGCCCAGGTCAACTGGACGGGCCGCAGCTCGATGGAGGTCGGGGTGCGGGTGATGGCGGAGCGGTGGAACGAGTCCACGCCCGCGGTCCAGGTCGGCAGCGCGTACCTGGTCTTCGCCGCGGTCGACGGGGACGGCAAGCCGCGGCGCGTCCCGCGCGTGGTCCCCGAGACGGAGAAGGACCGGCGGCGCCACCAGGAGGCGCAGATCCGCCGCACGCACCGGTTGGCCCGCCGCCGGGCGATCATGGAGCTGCGGGAGAACCGCGCGGCGGAGGGTCTGTCGGACTGACCACGGGCCCGACGCCAGGGCTTCGCCCCGGACCCCGGACCGCATCGGCGTACGGCGGGCACGCGCCCGGCCCGCAGGTTGTGACGGACCCGGCGGCCGACGTCCGGGAACAGGCTAGGGACACACCACCTGGTCGCCCGTGACCGCCTCCGTCGGGTCCTGGTGCTGGTCCCGCACCCGTACCTGGCGGACGCCCGTGAAGTCCGTGCCCAGGGTGACCCTCATCAGGGGGCCCTGGCCCGGCACCGCGCGGAGCTCCGCGCCCGGGAGGGCCGCGGCCAGGGTGCGTGCCGAGCGGTCCCAGCGCGGGTCGAAGGCGATCACCGTGCGCGGCAGTACGGCCCGCGCGGGAGCGTCGGCGGGCAGGCCGGTCGTGCCGAAGCCCGTGGCGCGCAGCGCCGCGTCCGTGGCGCGGGCGAGACCGACGCGGCCGCTGCCGTTGAAGACCTGCACCCGCACCAGCGCGGGCTCCACCTCGACCGGGACCGCCGCCCTGCCGTCCTGGTCCTTCGCGTCCCGGGTCCGGGGTGTGGTGAGCGGGCGGTCCTCGCGCAGCGCCTCGAAGATCTTCGAGGCGCCCGCCTCGTCCCACTTCACGGTCGAGCCGACGCGCGGCACCGGATAGTCGACGACGGCGACGGGCACCGAGACGAACTCGGTGGCGGCGGGCGTCAGGTTCTTCATGGTCTGCCCGAGGGCGACCAGCTCACCGCTGCCGAAGCCCTTGTCGGCGCGGACCGAGCCCAGCAGGGTGGCGGCGACCCGCTGGAACCGCACCGGGTTCAGCAGCACCCCGTCCTCGCCCGCCCGGTGCAGCAGGGACGCGAGGAAGCGCTGCTGCCGTCGCATCCGTCCGAGGTCGGAGACCCGCTCCAGATGGCGGGAGCGCACGTACTCCAGGGCCTGGCCGCCGTTGAGGGTGCTGGTGCCCACCGGCAGGTCCAGCCCGCTGTAGGAGTCGCGCAGCGGCCGGGCCGTGCAGACCTGTACGCCGCCCAGCGCGTCCACGGTCCGCATGAAGCTGGCGAAGTCGACCTCCAGATAGTGGTCGATGTGGACGCCGGTCAGATGCTCCACGGTCCGGACGGACAGGCTGGGGCCGCCCTCCGCGTAGGCCGCGTTCAGCTTCTGCACGTGCGCGGGGTGCGGCCGCCCGGCGTCGTCCAGCCGGCCGGGGATCTCGGTGTAGGTGTCGCGCGGCAGGCTGACCACACTGGCCCGGTCGCGGTCCGCGGACAGGTGCACCAGCATCACCGTGTCGGTGCAGTGACAGGGCGAGCCGCCCAGGTGGTAGCGCCTGCGCTCGTCCGGCGTGATCGTGTCGCGGTCGTCCGTGCCGACCAGGAGGAGGTTGGTGCCCCGGCTGGTCACCGGCGGCCGGTCCGACAGGCCGCGGAAGGCGTCGACCCGGCCGATGCGGCTGTCGATCCCCTTCATGACCGCGTGCCCGACGCCCGCGGTGCCCAGCACCGCCAGCGCGGCGGCCATCGCGACGCGCCGCCCCCAGTGGGGCGGGCGGGGGGCACCGTGGCGCGGGCCGCGCTGGTGAGGGGGGCGGGCCGGTGCGGTCATGTCCGAGACCTCCGCGATGGACGGGTCCAGGGGCGGTCCTGGGGCGGGCCAGGGATCGGCAACAGTAGGTCAATACGATGAAAGGACCGCATCTCCACGCCGTTCGGGTCACCCGGCCACCCGGCCGGAGAACGCCGGTGTCCGCCATTGGCGGTAACGTGACCGACGATTCCGCCGACCCCGGCCCCGCCGGGTGGGTGACCCCCGTACCCCCGAGGAACCATGCCCGAACAGCAGCCGCCCGCCGTTTCCGTGATCATGCCGGTGCTCAATGAGGAGCGGCACCTGCGCACGTCCGTGCGGCACATCCTGGAGCAGGAGTACGCCGGAGAGCTGGAGGTCGTGATCGCCCTCGGCCCCTCCACGGACCGCACGGACGAGATCGCCGCCGAGCTCGTACGGGAGGACCCCCGGGTCCACACCGTGCCGAACCCCACCGGCCGCACCCCCGCCGCCCTCAACGCCGCGATCAAGGCGTCGCGCCATCCGGTCGTGGTGCGCGTCGACGGGCACGGCATGCTCTCGCCGGACTACATCGCGACGGCCGTGCGTCTGCTGGCGGAGACCGGCGCGCAGAACGTCGGCGGCATCATGCACGCCGAGGGCGAGAACGCCTGGGAGGAGGCCGTCGCCGCCGCCATGACCTCCAGGATCGGCGTGGGCAACGCCGCCTTCCACACCGGCGGCGCGGCCGCGCCCGCCGAAACCGTGTATCTGGGCGTCTTCCGGCGCGAGGCGCTGGAGCGGCAGGGCGGCTACAACGAGGAGTTCATCCGCGCCCAGGACTGGGAGCTGAACTTCCGCATCCGCGAGGCCGGCGGGCTGATCTGGTTCTCGCCCGAGCTCAAGGTCTCCTACCGGCCGCGGCCCTCCGTGAAGGCGCTCGCCAAGCAGTACAAGGACTACGGGCGCTGGCGGCACGTCGTGGCGCGCTACCACCAGGGGTCGATCAACCTCCGCTACCTGGCGGCGCCGACGGCCGTCGTGGCCATCGCGGCGGGCGTCGTCGTGGGGGCGGCGGTCAGCCCGTGGGGCTTCGTGGTGCCGGGCGGGTACCTGGCGGCGATCGTGGCGGGCTCGGTGCCCGCGGGCAAGGGCCTGCCGCTGAAGGCACGGGCGCAGATTCCCGTCGCGCTCGCGACGATGCACATGTCGTGGGGCTACGGCTTCCTGACCAGCCCCCGCTCGCTGGCGAAGCGCGTGATCGCCAGCCGGCGGCCGGCGGTCAGGAACGACTGACCGTCCGTTCCGTCCGTTCCGCCCCTTCCCGCGTGGAGAAGGGGCGGGGAGCCCCCTGGCCCGGCCCCGGTTCGGAAACGATCCGGTCGGAAACGATCCGGCTCAGAAACGATTCAGCGAGTTGACCTTCATGCAGGCCGACGTGTCGTTGCCGTTCAGGGGGTCCGCGCTCTCGGGGGCCTTGTTGTCGGCCTCCTTCGGCTTGGAGTCCTTGGGGTCCTTGGAGTCCTTCTGCTCCTGGCCGCCGCCGTCGTCCGGCTTCCGGTCCTGCTTCTCCTCCTCCTGGGCCTTCGGGTAGGCGGTGCCCGAGCGCCAGTCGCCGCCGATGACCAGCGTCAGCTCCTCCACGGCGGTGGACATCCGTACCGCCGTCTCCGGCAGCCCGAGCGCCTTGGCCAGGGCCTCGGCGCCGGCGCGCTGGGAGGCCTTGGAGTAGCTCAGCGTCGTGTCGAGCTGCGAGCGCGGCGTGGAGTCGGCGGTCGCCTTGGTGTAGCCCTGCTTGACGAGGAACGCGGCGATGTCGCTGCCCCGGCCGGTGGCCACGGGCTGGGTGGCGGTGCCCGTGCCGTTGAACACGGTCACCGGGATGTCGCCCTTGGGCGCGGCCGGCGTCGACGGCGCGTTCCTGGGGTCCTTCTTCTTGTCCTTGCCGTCGAGCGCGATGTCGTTGCGGACGAGCGAGAACAGCTTGTCCGCGTCACCGGGCTTGGGGACGACGTGGGCGTCCGGGTCCTGCGGGTCGGTCGTCCACGGCATGGTGGTCATGGTGATCCGGCCGGACGGCACCTGCTTGAGGTCGTCGGCCAGGTCGTAGAGCTTCTTGACCGAGCCCAGGTCCTTGTCGACGGTGAGCGCCTTGGTGGCGGACTCGGCGAGGCCGGTGAGCTGGCCCGGGTCGGTGAGCTTGGTACCGGACTTCAGCTGACGGACCATCGCGTTCATGTACATGTGCTGGGCGTGGGTCCGGCCGATGTCGCTGCCGTCCTCGAAGCCGTGGCGGGTGCGCAGCCACTGGAGGGCCTGCTCGCCCTTGACCTTGTGCGTGCCCTTCGTCAGCCGCAGCCCGGACTTGTCGTCGTAGACGTTGTTGTCGACGCACACGGGGACGCCGCCGACGGCGTCCGCCATGCTCACCACACCCGAGAAGTCGATCATCATGAAGTGGTCGACGGGGATGCCCGTGAGCTCTTCCCAGGCGGCGACCGTGCAGCCCGGACCGCCGTTCATCAGGCTGGTGTTGATGATCTGGCTGCTGGTCTCGGGGTAGACCTTCCCGTCCTCCGGGTCGGTGCACTTGGGGATCGTCACCCGGGTGTCGCGCGGGACGCTGATGACCGACATGTTCGTGCGGTCCGCGGAGACGTGCACCAGCATCTGGACGTCGGCGAGAGGCTTGCGGCCCGCGTCGTCGCGGGCACCGCCGAGGGCGACGTTCTCCGGGGTGTTCCGGCTGTCCGAGCCCAGGACGAGGATGTTCAGCGGGCGTTGGCCCGCGGCGTTGGCGGCGCTCCGGTCGAGCCGCTTGTCGCCGAGGTTGAGCGCGTCCTTCTTGAGGTTGCCGTTGAGGTGCTCGTAGTAGAAGTAGCCCGCGGTGGCCGTGCCGAGGACCAGGACCGCGACGCAGAGCGCGGTCCAGCGGGCTATTCGGGCGGCGCGGGTACGGCCGCCCGGCTTGGGGGTGCCGTTCTCTCCGGACGGCTTCCCGGACGGCTTTCCGGACGCCCCGCCGGATCCTTTGCCGGATCCCTTGCCGGGCCCGTCCCCTTTCTTCCCCCCGCCGCCGTCACGCGCTCCCGGGACGCGGCCGCGCGAGCGCGGCCCCCGCACACTGCTCTCCCGCATCGGGCCTCCCCTGAATGGTGCTTCCAGCCCGACGGGCAGGCGCGTTGTCTCGTAACGTCTCTCGAGGTGTTTCTCGTGACGTCTCTCGTAACACTGAGATGCGTTTGTACGGCGCCCAGGTTTACTTGGCGCAGATGTTCTTGTCGTCCGCTTCGGCCTTCTGGATGCCGTCCGGCGCCTTCTCCGGTGCGGCGGGTGCCGAGACGGGGGTGCCCGCGGCCTTGAAGTCGGCGCCCAGCGTGAGCGTCATCTCCGCCATCGGCCCCGCCGCGGCCTTGGACTGCTTGAGGGCGTCGGCGGGCAGTCCCATGGCGTCGGCGAGCCTGCGCGCCTGGTCGGCCTGGTCGGGCGCGAACTCCAGCACCGTTCTGTCGACCTTCTTGCCGCCGGGGGCGTTGCCACCGTTGCTGGTGCGCGGCATGCCCTTGGAGTTCTGCAGCCAGGCGACGGCCTCCTGGGCGGCGCCGATCCTGCCGCTGCCGTTGAGGACCTTGGCGCGGACCGCCGCGGGCTCCGCCTTGGGCCCCTTGAGCAGGGCCTCCTGCTGGGCGTCCGCCTGATCCTGCTTCTTCTTCTCCTTCTCCTTGACCTCGGTCAGGGAGACGTCCTGCTTGACCATGGCCAGCAGCGGATCGGCCTTGGGCTTGTCGATGAGGACGGTCTTGCGGACCTTGCCGTCGGCGGGGTTGTCGACGACCGGCAGGGTCGCGAAGGTGATGTTCTTGGTGTTGACCCGGCTGAGGTCCTTCGCCAGCTTCGTCAGATTGCTGACGGAGCCTATGCCGGTGTCGACGGTGAGCGACTTGGTCGCCGCGTCACCCAGGTCGTAGAGCTTCTTGGGGTTGGTGAAGGTGTCCCCGGACTTCATCTTCCGGATCATCGAACTCAGGAACTGCTGCTGGAGCTTGATGCGGTCCAGGTCGCCGCCGAAGCCGACGGTGTGCCGGGTCCGCACGAACGCGAGCGCGTCCTCGCCCTCGATCTCGTGCCGCCCCTTGCCGAGCTTGAGGTGCGACTTGGGGTCGTCGATGTCCTTGGCCAGGCAGACCTCGACGCCGCCGACCGCGGAGGACAGCTGCTTGACGGCGTTGAAGTCGGCCATCATGAAGTGACTGACCTTCAGACCGGTGATCTGCTCGACGGTCCGCCAGGTGCAGCCCGGGTCGCGGTCCTCCTGGCCCAGGCTCTCGTTGAAGCGGACGCCCTTCGAGCCCGGGATGGCCGTCGTCTTCCCGCCCTGCTTGGTCGTGCACTCCGGGATGTCGGTGATCATGTCGCGCGGGATGGAGATCGCCGTCGCGTTCGACCGGTCCTCGGAGATGTGGAACAGCAGCGTGGTGTCGGCGTGCCCGACGCTGCCGTCGTCGCCGTAGCCCTCGTTGCCCTTGCCGGAGCGCTTGTCCGTGCCGATGACGAGGATGTTCACCGGGCCCTTGGTGACGGCGGCGTTGTCCACACCCACGTCGACCTTGTTGATGTTGTTGTTGAAGTGCTCGTAGAGCAGGTACGCGCCCAGGGAGCCGCCGACCAGGACGAAGGCGAGCGTGCCGCCCGTCCAGATCATGACCTTCTTCTTGACGGTCTTCCTGGGCTTGGGCCTGCGCCGGTCCGTGGCGGTCCGGTCCCCGCCGCCCCCGCCCCTACGGCCACCGCCGCCGCGCTGTCCGGGCACCGGGCGGCGGCCGGAACCGGCCTTGGGCGCCTTGGGTCCGGTGGGCTTCGGGGACGGGGAGACGGACGGCGCCGGGGCGGCGGCGCCCGACGGGACGAAGGAACTCGCGGCGGAGGAAGGGGTGGTGAGGGCCGCGGGCGGTGCGGCACCTTGTCCCGGCCCCGGGCCCGCCCCCTCGGCCTGGTCGAGACGCAGCTCGTAGCTGCCGGTCTTGGGGTCGAAGACCCACTGGTCGGCGGGGTCGGTGCCGCCCGCCCGCCCACGGCCTTGCGCGTCCACGGTCGCTCGAATCCTCCGTCGGTGCCACGCGGCGCCTGCCCCCCTCAGCGGCGCTTCGTCACATTCGGTCTGCAGTGCGCGATCAGCCCGGCCGTGCGCACCGGATCGCTCACACTATCCGTCCAGTTCAGCGTCGAGCGACGCCGGTGACACACTCCACTCCCCCGCAACTGGGCAATCTGCCCAATCCCTTCGCCGGGCCGGAAAGGCCGATCATACGGTTCGTGGCGATCATCCGCAGATGCCGCGGGCGGCCGTGGTCCCCTCGTACGTGGGCGGTGCGGTGGGGGAGGGCGAGGAAGCGGGGGAAAGGGGGGAAGGGTAGGCGGAAGGGGACAACGCGGGCGGATTCGGGACCTCGGCGGGCGGCGTGGCCGGCGCCGGATTCTCCGTCACGTCCAGCCCCAGCGGGTAGTCCGGCCCCACGGGGTCGTCGGCCTTGCCGTGCCGTACGGGCCGCGGGACGCCGGGCTTGCCGTCCACGGCCCCCAGGCCCTTGCTGTCGGCGGGCCGTACGTTGTTGCCGACCGACACCGGCCGGTCCGCCCGCAGTTGCCGGAAGAGCTGGTCCGCGTCCGGCTGCACGAGCTCGTCGCGGTCCGTGTTGTACGGGTACGGGCGGCGGGGCACCGTCAGGAACTGGACCTTGTCGCTGGGGATGTTCCGTACCGTGCGCACCAGGTCGTACAGCTTGCGCAGCGAGCCGAGCCCCGCGTCGGTGGTGAGCGACCGGGTCGCCGCGTCGAGCACCGGGTAGAGCCGTGTCGGGTTGAGCAGCACGCCGTTGCTCTGCATCTCGTTGAACAGCGCGCCCAGGAAGGCCTGCTGTCGGCCCATCCGCTCGGTGTCGCTGCCGTCGCCGAGGCTGTAGCGGGCGCGGACGAACCCCAGCGCCTGTTCCCCGTGCAGGACCTGACGGCCCGCCGGGAGCCGCAGGTGCGCCTCGTGGTCGTCCATGGGCTGCTTGAGGCACAGTTCGACGCCGTCGACCGCGTCGACCAGCTGCTTGAATCCGGTGAAGTCCACCACCACGTGGTGCGTGATCCGGATATGGCTGATGTTCTCGATGGTCCGGATGGTGCACGCCGGGCCCGCGAGCTCGAAGGCCCAGTTGAACTGGGCGAACCGCTCGCTCGTCTGGGTGCCGTCCGGCCGCCGGCAGCTCGGGATGGTCGCCATCAGGTCGCGCGGCAGGCTCACGGCCGTCGCGCTGCGCCGGTCGGCGGCCACGTGCAGCAGGATCGTGGTGTCCGAGCGCTGGGTGCCGCTGTCCTCGCCGTACTTCCCGTTGCCGGGGCCGCCCCGGCTGTCGGAGCCGATGATCAGGATGTTCTGCGCCCCGGCCACCAGGGCCGTCGGGCGCTCCTTCTCGTAGCGCCGCAGCTCGTCCGCCGTGTCGGTGTCGGTGGTGATGTTGCTGTTGAGCCGCTCGTACAGCACCCAGCCCACCGCGACCGCGGCGAGCGTCAGCACGGCCAGCCCCAGCGCCAGCCAGCGCAGCCAGCGGCGTCTGCGCCGGGGCGCGGGGGAGGGCGCGGCGGTGCTGTGCTCGTCCACGGCGGCGGCCCTCCCTCACGGGTGGTGCGCGCCGTCGCGGCGCGCACCCCCGATCATCGCGCGGCCGCGGCGATGCGGCAGCGTCAGAGGGCCGTCACGGTGACGCGCTCGCTCTCCCGGCGCTTCTCCAGGCCGCCGCCCGACAGCCGGTCGAGGTTCCGGCACAGCACCACGGACCCGCCGGCCGCGAGCGGGGCGAACAGCCCGGCGGACAGCCCGTCCCAGGTGTCGTACGGCAGGCCGGACAGCATCCGCGAACCCGCGTCCAGCCCGTGCTGGAACGCGTCCGTGCGCGCCCGCTCCACCAGCTGGGCCCCCGTCAGCTCCAGGCCGCCCACGGCGAGCGCGGGCGCGTCCGGGTCCACCGGGGCGTACGGGGCGAAGCGGTCGCCCTGGCTCGGCACCTCGACCGCGTAGTCGGCGAAGCCCGCCGGCGGCTGCGGGAAGCGGCCGCCCAGCGGGCGCAGGGCCAGTGCCACGCGCTCCCCGGAACAGGCGCGCGCCTCCTGAAGGGTGTCCGGGCCGCTCACGACCAGGTCCGCGGTGGCCGGGTCGCCGCCGACCTCGGCCAGTACCCCGGCCGAGGAACAGGCGAGCAGCCAGACGGCCGTCTGCCAGTGCGCGGGCAGCAGCAGCGCGAGCCGGTCGCCCGGCTCCGCGGCGAGCTCGCCCTGCAGCAGATTGGCGGTCTTCGCCACCCAATTGGCGAAGGTGGCCACGGACAGTTCCACGCGCTCGCCGGTGGCGTCGTCGTAGAAGGTCACGAGCGGGCGGGCCGGGTCCGCGGCGAGCGCGGAACGCAGCAGGTCGGCGGGGGTGCGATCGGTGGCGTTCATCCGCGTCAGGGTACGCCGCGGGGACGTTGACGGGCAGTCGGGACAGCGCCCCGGGAGCCGACTCACCGTCACTTCCCATGGATTTCTGAATGGACAGATTTATCGCCTTATGTCCAGGATTTCTGTCATGCATGGAATCTTGGTCTCCTCGACGGTCACCTGCGCCGCCGCCCTCACCCTGCCCCTGCTCGCGACCCCGCCGGGGGTTGCCCATTCCGGCACGATCTCCTCACCGGGCCCGTGGACCTCCGTCCCGGGCTCGACGCAGTCCCTGCCACTGGTCCGGCTCGGCGGCGCCACGGGGGCGCGCGCCGGGTCGCCCGGCCCCGAACAGGGGGTACCCCAGCGGGAGGTCAAGCCCTTCTCCCTCGTCGGCATCGTGTGGGACGACGCCGCCGCCGAACTCCGCGGCCGGGCCCAGGTGCGCACCCGCGCGGTGGGCAGCCACGACTGGTCCGCCTGGCAGGACGTGCAGACCCACGACGACGACCGCCCCGACCTCGACTCGCACGAGGCCCGCCGCGGCCGGCTGCGCGGCTCCACCGCGCCCCTGTGGGTCGGCCGCTCCGACGCCATCCAGCTCCGGGTGCACCCCGACGTCGTGACCGAACGCACCCCCGAGGGCCGCGGCCTGCCCTCGGGCATGCGCCTCGAACTCGTCGACCCCGGCGGTCCGGCGGCCCGGCCCGCCCGCAGGGCGCCCGGCGCGCCGCCGGACCCCAGCGACCCCGCCGACGAGGAACGCGCCAGCTCGGCCGCCAACGCGCCGCTCGCCCCGCTCGGCGCCACCGAGATCCCGGCCGCCTCCAAGGCCGCCGCGCGGGCCGACCTCTCCGCCACGGCCGTCCGCCGCGACCGGCGGCCCGGGGACGAACCCGAGGACACCCCTGAGATCGACGACTACGACTACGGTGACGACGACGGCGACCCCCGGGGCGGCTGGGACCGCAGTGACGACGACGGGCCCGGCGACTCCGCCGACTCCGGCGAGAACGCCGTCCCCGACGGCCGCTACACCGCCTCCCGCCCCCGCATCGTCACCCGGGCGGGCTGGGGCGCCGACGAATCGCTCCGCGAGCGGGGCTTCGCGTACACCAAGACCGTGAAGGCCGCCTTCGTCCACCACACGGCCTCGGGCAACAACTACAGCTGCTCCGACTCAGCATCCGTCATTCGCGGTATCTACCGCTACCACGTTGTGAGCAGCGGCTGGCGGGACATCGGCTACAACTTCCTGGTGGACCGGTGCGGCACGATCTACGAAGGCCGCGCGGGCGGGGTGGCGAAACCGGTGATGGGCGCCCACACCCTCGGTTTCAACACCAACAGCATGGGCATCGCCGTTCTCGGAACCTTCGGCAGCTCCAGCCCGCCCAACGCGGCGGTGAACGCCCTGTCCTCCCTCACCGCATGGAAGCTCGGTCTGTTCGGCGCCAACCCGCGCGGCACGACACACCTGGTGTCGGGCGGCGGCAATCTGTTCAAGAAGGGGAGCTCCGTCAAGCTCAAGGTCATCTCCGGACACCGCGACGGCTACGCCACGGAGTGCCCCGGTGACCGCCTCTACAGCCGGCTGGGATCGACCCGTACGGCAGCCGCCCGCCTGCAGGGCCGCTGACCGGGGGCGGGAGTCGCCCGCCGGTCTGCATACACTGGCCGCCGATCACGGCCCGGCCCCAGCAGGAAGCAGAGACGACAAGGTGACAGAAGCGATCCTCCTGGTCGGGGGCAAGGGAACCCGGCTGCGGCCGCTCACGATGCATACGCCGAAGCCCATGGTTCCGGCGGCGGGCGTCCCGTTCCTCACCCATCAGCTGGCGCGCGCCCGCGCGGCCGGGGTCGACCACATCGTGCTCGCGACCTCCTATCTCGCGGAGGTCTTCGAGCCGTACTTCGGCGACGGGTCGGCCCTCGGGCTGCACCTGGAGTACGTCACCGAGGTGGAGCCGCTCGGCACCGGCGGCGCCATCCGCAACGTCGCCTCCCGGCTGCGCTCGGCGCCCGACGAGCCCGTACTGATCTTCAACGGCGACATCCTCACCGGCCTCGACATCGAGGCGCTGGTCTGCACCCACCGCACGACCGGCGCGGACGTCTCCCTGCACCTGACCCGGGTCGAGGACCCCCGGGCGTTCGGCCTGGTGCCCACCGACGCCACCGGGCGGGTGACGGCCTTCCTGGAGAAGCCGCAGACGCCCGAGGAGATCGTCACCGACCAGATCAACGCGGGCGCGTACGTCTTCAACCGCTCGGTGATCGACACCATCCCGGCGGACCGGCCCGTCTCGGTCGAGCGCGAGACCTTCCCCGGGCTGCTCGCCGAGGGCGCGCACCTCCAGGGCATGGTCGACTCCACGTACTGGCTGGACCTGGGCACGCCGCAGGCGTTCGTCCGGGGCTCGGCCGACCTGGTGCTCGGCCGGGCGCCGTCCCCGGCCGTGCCGGGCCGCTGCGGCGACCGGCTGGTCCTGGACACCGCCGAGGTCGCCCCGGACGCCAAGCTCACGGGCGGCACGGTGATCGGCGCGGGCGCCCGCGTGGAGCCGGGCGCGCGGATCGACGGCAGCACGGTCCTGGACGGCGCGGTCATCGAGGCGGGCGCGGACGTGCGCGACTCCCTGGTGGGCGCGGGGGCGCGGATCGGGGCGCGCACGATCCTGGACGGCGCGGTCATCGGCGACCGGGCCCACGTCGGCGCCGACAACGAGCTGCGGGCCGGGGCGCGGATCTGGTGCGACGCGGAGATCCCGCCGTCGGCGATCAGGTTCTCCTCGGACCAGTAACCACCGGCGTCCCGGGGGCCGGGCCGAGCGACACGTTCCGGTGAATTCCGGTTGTGGGGATCTCCTGCCCAACAACCGGAATTAGGCCATCCGGCTGTCGGTGGGCCGACGTAGGCTGGCGGGATGGCGACGCGCACATGGGCCCCGCCCGGCCCGTACGACCTCGGGCGCACCCTGGGCGTCCTGGCGCGCGGCCCCGGCGACCCGGCCTTCCAGGTCGCGCCGGACGGCTCCGTATGGCGCGCGAGCCGCACCCCGGCCGGCCCCGGCACGCTGCACATGACGGCGCGCGACGGGCAGGTGCGCGCGGAGGCGTGGGGCCCCGGAGCGGACTGGCTGCTGGACCGCCTCCCGGCCCTCCTCGGCGGTACGGACGACCCCGGCGCCTTCACGCCCCGCCACCGCCTGCTGCACGAGACCCACCGCCGTCACCCCGGCCTCCGGCTGGCCCGCACCGGGCTGGTCCTGGAGTCCCTGATCCCCTCGGTCCTGGAACAGAAGGTCACCAGCGACGAGGCGTACCGCGCGTGGCGCCTGCTCCTCCAGCGGCACGGCGAACCGGCCCCCGGGCCCGGCCCGCGCATGCGGGTGATGCCGGACGCGCGCGGCTGGGCGCTGATCCCGTCCTGGGAGTGGCACCGGGCGGGCGTGGACGGGAAGCGGTCGGCGACGATCGTGCGGGCCGCACGGGTGGCCGCCCGCCTGGAGGAAGCGGCGGCCATGGACGAATCCGCCGCCGCGGCACGCCTCCGGGCGGTCCCCGGCATCGGCCCCTGGACGGCCGCGGAGACGCTCCAGCGGAGCAACGGCGCGACCGACGCGGTGACGGTGGGCGACCTGCACCTGCCGTCGATCGTCGGCTACGCCCTCACGGGCGCGCGCGGAGCGGACGACGCGGCGATGCTCGACCTCCTGGCGCCGTACGCGGGGCAACGGCACCGCGCGTGCCGCCTCGTCCTCCTGGCATCCGTCACCCCACCACGCCGCGGACCCCGCTTCGCGGTGGGGGACATCAGGGGGTGGTGAGGCGGGCCGCAGGTTGTGGGCTGCGGCCGACAAATCCAGCCCGTCCGGCGTTTGAGGACGCGGCCGCAGGCCGCTCCCGCCGCAGGCGGCAACGGTGCCGCACCCGCCCCAAAAACCTCAGCGCACCTCGACGAACGACGCCGCATCCCGCCCCGCGCGAGCGCTGGGCGGAGCCGCAGGGCGGCCCACCGCCACCGCCCCCATCGGGTCCCAGCCCGGCGGCAGCCCCAGCACCGAGCGGACGACGTCACGGCAGAACATCGTCGAGGAGACCCAGGCCGACCCCAACTGCTCCCCGGCCAGCGCGACGAGGAAGTTCTGCACGGCGGCACCGGCCGCCACCACGAACATCTCCCGCTCCGCCGTGCCCCGCCGCTCGTCGGGGTAGGCGTGCGAGCCGTCCATGACGAGGCACGGCACCACCAGATACGGCGCCTTGCGCAGCACGTCGCCCCGGCGCACCCGCTTGGCGATGCGGGCCTCGTCGAAGCCGTCCGCCCGCAGGTCGGCGATCCAGGCGTCCCGCATGGCGTCGAGCAGCCGCGTGCGCGACTCCTCGGACTCCAGCAGCACGAAGCGCCAGGGGGTGGTGTGGTGCGGCGCGGGCGCCGTGATCGCGGCGGCGACGGCCCGCCGCACCGCACCCGGGTCCACGGGCTCGTCCGTGAACTCGCGGACCGTGCGCCGCAGCGTCACCGCTTCCCGTACGGCCTCGGAGGTGCCCAGCCGGAACATGTCGCGGGAGGCGTCCCGCACCAGCGGCCGCGCCCCGTGGTCGTCCTCGGCGGCGTCCGTCACCGCGTGCGCCAGCCCCCGCACGACGGCCACCGGCAGGGAACCGGTCTTGCCCTTGACGAGGTCGCCCGCGGCGGCCAGTTCGTCCGCGGTGGCCACGACCGTCACGTTCAGGGGGTTGCCGCTGGCGTCGACGCCGCCGCGCAGGTCGTCGAGGACCCGTACCCCGGCCGCACCGATCGCGATGTCCGTCAGCCCGGCGCGCCAGGGCCGCCCCGAGGTGTCGGTGACGACGACGCCGACGTCCACGCCCAGCGTCTCCCGCAGCCCGGCCCGCAGCGCGCGGGCGGAGGCGTCGGGGTCCTCGGGCAGCAGCAGTACCGTCCCGGCCTCGGTGTTCGACGCGTCGACGCCCGCGGCGGCCATGACCAGCCCGAGCCGGTTCTCGACGATGCGCAGGGTGCCGCGCCGGGCCACGACCCGTACGGCCTCGGCGTCTATGGCGGCCTCGCGGTCGGCGGCCCGTAGGAGCCGCCCCTCCGCCTTGCTGACGATCTTCGAGGTGACGAGCAGGACGTCGCCGTCGGCGAGCCCGGGGAGGCCGTCCGCGCCGGCCGCGGTCGCGATCAGCTTGGTCAGGTCGTCCCCGGCCCGCACCTCGGGGATGCCGGGCAGCGCCCAGACCCGGAACTCCGGGACATCGTCCGGGGCACTCATGCGCGCACCTCCTCGGCGAGCGCCAGGGCCTCCTCGGCCATCCGGGCGGTGGCGGCGACGTCGGTCATCATCAGCGGCACGGCCCGGCAGCGGATGCCCGCGGCCGTCACCTCCTCGACCCGGCCCTCGTCCACCGTGTCGACCAGCCAGCCGTCGATGAGCCCGGAGCCGTAGTGCAGGGCGACGGCGGAGGCCGTGGACTCCACGCCGACGGCCTCCAGGACCTTGTCGGCCATGCCGCGCACAGGTGCGTCCCCGACGATGGGGGAGAGGCCCACGACGGGCGCCGCGGCGGCCGCGACGGCCTCGCGCACCCCCGGCACGGCGAGGATCGTGCCCACGCTCACGACGGGGTTGGACGGCGGGAAAAGGATGACGTCGGCCGCGGCGACGGCCTCCAGCACGCCGGGCGCGGGCTTGGCCTGCTCCGCGCCGACCGGGACGATCGCGTGCGCGGACACGGCGGCCCGCAGCCGCACCCAGTACTCCTGGAAGTGCACGGCCTTGCGGCCCTCGCCGTCCGGATCGTCGATCATGACGTGGGTCTCGACCCGGTCGTCGCTCATCGGCAGCAGCCGGACGCCCGGCTCCCAGCGGCGGCACAGCGCCTCGGTGACCGAGCTCAGCGGATAGCCCGCGCCCAGCATCTGGGTGCGGACGATGTGCGTCGCGAAGTCGCGGTCGCCGAGCCCGAACCACTCGGGGCCCACGCCGTACGCCGCCAACTCCTCCTTCACCGCGAAGGATTCACCGGACCGGCCCCACCCCTGCTCCTCGTGGATGCCCCCGCCGAGGGTGTACATCACGGTGTCGAGGTCGGGACAGACCTTGAGCCCGTAGAGGTGGATGTCGTCTCCGGTGTTCCCGATGACGGTGATCTCCGCGTCGGGGACTGCTGACTTGAGGCCACGGAGGAAGCGGGCGCCCCCGATCCCGCCGGCCAGAACCACAATGCGCTGCATGGCCAACAGTGTGTCAGTGGGGTACGACAGCGCGTGTGGCGGGCGGGGCCGTCGTCAGCGGCGCGCGGCGTCCAGGGCGGTGGGCGGCAACGCGGCGGCCGCGGGCCGGTGGTGGCGCATCGGCATCTCGGTGAGACCCGGCGAGTAGACGTGCAGGCTGACGGCCGGACCGAGGGAGTCGTTGACGACCTCGTGGGCATAGCCGGGTGCGAAGACCCGCTGAGCTCCGGCGCGCAGCCGACGCCGTGCGCCGCTCTGCGGGCCGGTGCCTCCGGTGACCTCGGTCAGCTCCCCCTGGAGGACGGTCAGCACGCCGGAGGAGGGCCCGTGGTCGTGCTCCCCGCTGCCCTGGCCGGGTACCCAGCTGAGCAGCCACACCTCGTAGCCGGGGCCGGTGCGCAGCCGGTGGTACCAGCGGCTGGTGGCGTCGTACTGCACGAGGCGCGCCCAGGAGGCGGTGTCGGCGGCGATGTCGCGGGCCAGCCCCGCGAACTCGGCGATGGTGCTGGGGTGCGCGGGCACGGGCGGCATCAGGTGGGGGATGGCGAGCGGGTCGCCGGCGATCTGGACGTCGCTGTTCATGTGCGGGGTTCCTCGGCGGGGTGTGCGGGGGCGGCGCGGTGACCGGGCGGAGCGGGGACACGCGGGGCGTGTACGCGCGGAGGAGCGCTGCCCCGCGGGCGGTCGGATGAGGACGTGCGGGGCGGAGCGGAGAGCAGAAGCGAGAAGAAGCTCAGCCGGAGCTCTGGGGCATCAACAGCTGGAACAGCGACAGCGAGCCTGCACAGCGCAGCGGGACCCGTAAGCACGGGTCAGGCTGAGGGCGGCGATAGCTGGCATGCCACCAAAGGTGACGGGCGCGACCGCGCTCTGTCAACCGGGTGTCCGGTTTGGGGGATATCTTTCACCTCATCCGGTAACTGTGGGTGGCGAAAGGTTTGTGGCCCCGGGGGTGCGGACAGGTGGCGCACCAGCCGGTGCCGTAAACATGATTCGGCCGGACGGTGCAACGGGATTGCCGTGCGTGACGTCCTCTCCTTGTAGGAGGGGGTGGGGCTGTCGAGACAGGCAGATAGTTCTGTCCGGACTTGTAATCTTTCGGGCACTTTCTGCTTGGCTTTGGTTCCGCAGAGTGAATAAGGAGCCCAATAGCAGATCTCGGCTTGACTGGCCCGGATCGGCACACTTGTAATTTCACCCGTGTTGTTCTGCCGCACTTGATGAAGGCAGCACGGGGACGCAAATGACAGACGAGGGGCGCACATGACCGAGCTGTTTCAGCAACTGCTGGTCGAGGAGGCGGACGAGGAGCTCGGCTGGCAGGAGCGCGCACTCTGCGCCCAGACCGATCCCGAGTCCTTCTTCCCCGAGAAGGGTGGTTCCACGCGCGAGGCCAAGAAGGTCTGCCTCGCCTGCGAGGTCCGCTCGGAGTGCCTTGAATATGCCCTTGCCAATGACGAACGCTTCGGCATCTGGGGAGGTTTGTCCGAGCGCGAGCGCCGCCGCCTCAAGAAAGCAGCGGTCTGATAGATCGGACAAACAGTTCTATGGACGGTCCTATTGAAGGCCGCCGAACGGAAATAGCAACGCACCTTCCCGATCCCTCCTGAAGCGGAGGCCCGGGGCCCGGGGCACGGCCCCGGCGGCGGGAAGGAACCGGCAGGGGAAAAACCCACCCCCGGACAGGCCCTAGTGTGGTCGCACAGCGAACCGCAGTCCTCCGGGGGGCGACCCCCGGATCCCCGGCCGGAGGGCCCGAACCTCGATGTCCGTGCACAGCAATTCGGCGGCCCACAACCCGGCCACCTCTGCCACCTTCGACCCCGCCGTACCCCCGGCATTCCCCCGCCACGTCGTCACCGCCGTCATCGTCGCCCACGACGGCGCGCGCTGGCTGCCCGACGCGCTCGCCGGGCTCCTCGGGCAGGAACGGCCCGTCCAGAGCGCCGTCGGCGCCGACACCAGCAGTACCGACGACTCCGCGCGGCTGCTCACCGAGGCCCTCGGCGCCGACCGCGTCCTGCACCTCGCCCGCCGCGCCGGATTCGGCGCCGCCGTCGACGAGGCCGTCCGCTCGGTCCCCGCACCGGACCCCGAGGAGCTCCCGTACCTGCGCCGCTCCAGCGGCTGGGACCCCGTCAGCCGCAGCTGGCGCGAGGACGGCTACGACCAGACCGGCCGTGCCGACCACCGCCACGACGACCTCGACCCCGTCCAGTGGCTGTGGCTCCTCCACGACGACTGCGCCCCCGACCCCGGCGCCCTGCACGAGCTCCTGCGCGTCGCCGACGCCGAACCGGACGCCGCCGTCATCGGACCCAAGCTGCGCAGCTGGTACGACCGCAGGCAGCTGCTGGAGGTCGGCGTCTCCATCGCCCGCAGCGGCCGCCGCTGGACCGGGCTGGAGCGCCGCGAGCAGGACCAGGGCCAGCACGACCAGATCCGGCCCGTGCTGTCCGTGTCCACCGCGGGCATGCTCATCCGCCGCGACGTCTACGAACAGCTCGGCGGCTTCGACCCCCGGCTGCCGCTCATGCGTGACGACGTCGACCTCTGCTGGCGCGCCCACGCCGCCGGACACCGCGTCCTCGTCGCCCCCGACGCCGTCCTGCGGCACGCCGAGGCCGCCGCCCGCGAACGCCGCCCCGTCGACTGCGCGGGCCGCTCCGCCGTGAACCCGCACCGCGTCGACAAGGCCGGAGCGGTCTACACCCTCCTCGCCAACACCCGCGGCCCCCTCCTGCCCTACGTCATGTTCCGGCTGGTCCTCGGCACCCTGCTGCGGACCCTCGGCTACCTCCTCGGCAAGGCCCCCGGACAGGCACTCGACGAACTCACCGGCCTCTTCGGCACCCTGCTGCGCCCCGGCAGGCTCGGCGCCGCCCGCAAACGGCGCGGCACGCCCGCCGTCGCCGCGAGCGAGCTGAGACCCCTCTTCCCGCCACCCGGCGCCACCGTCCGGGCCACCGTCGAGCAGCTCGCGAGCAACCTCGGCGGCCGCTCGGAGGCCGACCTCTCCTCCGCCGGACGCCACGGCGCCGTCGAATCCGGACCCGGCGGCGACGACGCGGACTTCCTGGAGGTCGAGCAGTTCACCCGGCTGAAGCGCGTCGCCCGGAAACCGGCCCCCGTCCTCTTCGCCCTCCTGCTGCTCGTCTCGCTGATCGCCTGCCGCGGCCTGTTCGGCGGCGGATCGCTGTCCGGCGGCGCTCTGCTGCCCGCCCCCGACGGCGTCTCCGACCTCTGGGCGCGCTACACCGACGGCTGGCACCCGGTCGGTATCGGCGACACCGGCGGCGCACCGCCCTACCTGGCGGTCCTCGCCGCACTGGGCACGCTCTTCCTCGGCTCCACCGGCTTCACCCTCACCCTGCTGCTGGTCTGCTCGGTGCCGCTGGCCGGACTCACCGCCTACTTCGCCTCCCGCCCGCTGGTCTCCTCGCGCCTCCTGCGGGCCTGGGCGAGCATCGCCTACGCCTTCCTGCCCGCGGCCACCGGCGCCCTCGCCACCGGCAGGCTCGGCACCGCCGTCCTCGCGATCCTGCTGCCGCTCATGGCCCGCGCCGCCGTGGCCGCCACCGGGCTCCGGGTCCCCGGCGCACGCCCCACCTGGCGCGCCTCCTGGACGTACGCGCTCCTACTCACGGTCACCACCGCCTTCACCCCGGTCGTCTGGCCGCTCGCCGTCGTCCTCGGACTCGGCGCGCTCGCCCAGCACGCCGTCCGCGGCGGCGGCGCCCGGCTGGCCGTCCACGGGCCGCGCTTCCTCGCCGTCGTCCTCACCCCGCTCGTCGCCCTCGCACCTTGGTCGCCGGGGCTGCTCACCCACCCCGGCCGCTTCCTCGACGAGGCGGGCATCGACTACGGCCACGGCACCACCGCGCCGTGGCAGCTGCTCGCGGGCGACCCCGGCGGCCCCAAGACCTTCGGCGGGCTGCTGTTCATCGGCGTCGTCCTGGCCGCGCTCGCCGCCCTGCTGCGCGCCGACCGGGCGCGCGCGGTCCGCACCGCGTGGACGGCCGCGCTCGCCGCCCTCCTCTGCGCCGTGCTCGCCAACCACTCGGGCTGGGCCGGTCCGGCCACCCTCGTCTACTGCCTGGCGCTCGTCGCCGCGGCCGTCGTGGGCGCCGAGGGCGCGCGCGGCCGGGTCGCCGCGAGCAGCTTCGGCTGGCGGCAGCCGGCCGCCGTCCTCGTCGCCCTCGCCGCGGCCCTGGGCCCGGTGACCGCCGCCGTCGTGTGGATGGCGGGCGGCGCCGACGGACCCCTGCAGCGGCGCTCCCCGGAGCAGGTGCCGGCCTTCGTCGCCGAGGAGGCGGGCACCCGCGACCAGGCCCGCACCCTGGTGCTCGGCGGCACCGCCGGCCACGTCAGTTACAGCCTCGTCCGGGGCTCCGGCGCCCGCATGGGCGACGCCGAGACCGCCGCGGCCGCGGGTGGCGACAAGAAGCTCGACTCCGTGGTCGCAGGGCTCGTCGCGGGCTCCGGCGCCGACCAGGCGGGCCTCCTCGCCGACTACGCCGTCGGCTACGTGCTCGTGCGCGACAGCGCCCCCGGTTCCATGAGCCGGGTCCTGGACACCACCCCCGGCCTCACCCGGCTCAGTCAGCAGGACAACAGCTCGCTGTGGCGGGTCGACCGCCAGGCCGCCCGCGTCACCATCACCGCGGGCACCCAGAAGGACGCCGTGCAGCAGTCCGCCCCGGTGGCGGTCGCGGCCGGACCCGTCGAGGCGCACACGACCATCCCGGACGGCCCCCAGGGCCGCGTGCTGCGGATCGCCGACAAGGCCGCACCCGGCTGGCAGGCCACCCTCAACGGCCACGCCCTCAAGGGCACCACGGTCGACGGCTGGGCCCAGGGCTTCCAACTGCCCGCCGACGGCGGAAAGCTGTCCCTCACCTACCAGGCGCCCCTGACGCACACCGTGTGGACGTGGACCCAGGGACTGCTCGCAGCCGTCCTCGTGGTGCTCGCCCTCCCCGGCCGCCGCCGCGAGATCGACGACGACCTGCCGGAGGGCGCCGCGGCGGCCGCTGTGGCCGAGCCCGCGGCGCCGTCCGTACCCGCGCAGCCCCAGGCGGGCGAGGGACGCCGTGCCCGCCGCCTGCGCGCCGCGGCGGAGGCCGAGAAGCCGACCGCTCCCGCGGCACCCGAACCGCCCGCCGCCGCGCAACCGGCCGACCCGTACGCGCAGCAGACGGCCGACCCCTACGCGGCCGTCCCGCAACAGCAGCAGTACGAGCAGTGGACCGACGCCCAGACGTACCAGGCGTACGGCCAGCAGCCGTACCAACAGGGCGCCTACGACGGCACCTACGACGGCGCGTACCAGCAGCAGGACGGCGTGTACGGCCAGCAGGGGCACTACCCGGCGGACCCGTACGCGGCGGGCCCGTACGACCCGTACGGCTACGGCCAGCAGCAGCCCTACGACACCACGTACGGCAACGGCGACGGTCACCACCAGCACCGCGACGGGAGCGAACAGCAGTGAAGCGCACGACCCTGTCCCTGTTCGGCGCCGTGGCGGCGCTCGCGGCCGTCACGGGTGTCGCCGTGCTCGAGGCTCCGGCGGGCACCGCCGGTCCGTCCGGCGGTGCCGCCGCCAAGGCACCGGTCAGGCTGCCCGTCGAGCGCTCCATGCGGCTCTGCCCGGCGCCGACGTCGTCGGACGTGGGGGAGACCACGTACACGGCGTTCACCCCGGCGGGCGGGACCGGCCGCGCGGGGACGCGCAAGGCGACGGCCGACCTGCTGGCGGCCTCCGGGCCCGCGGCGCCCCCCGCCAAGAGCGACGCCAAGGACGGCAAGAGCGACGGCAAGAACGACAGCAAGGGCGACGGCAAGAAGAAGGACGACAAGAGCGGCGTGGTCGCGGCCGGCGCGAACGTGCTGTCCCTGAAGGAGCCCGGGAAGCCCGTCACCGCCACCACGGACCGCTCGGACGCCCCCGCCCTCATCGGCACGGCCGACAGCGCTCTCGCCCCCGGCTGGACCGTGCAGCAGAGCACCGTGGTCAGCGCGGGCAGCGGACGCGGACTGCACGGGCTGACGTGCACGGCGCCGGACACGTCCTTCTGGTTCCCCGGCGCGAGCACCGCCAAGAGCCGCCAGGACTACGTCCACCTGACCAACCCGGACAGCACCCCGGCCGTCGTCGACCTGGAGATGTACGGCAAGGACGGCCGGATCAAGGCGGCCGCCGGCGAGGGCATCAACATCCCGCCGCGCTCCACCGTCCCGGTGCTCCTGTCGACCCTCACGGACGCGCCCGAGGAGAACGCGACGCTCCATGTGGCCGCCCGTTCCGGCCGGGTGGGGGCCGGGCTCCAGGCGTCCGACGAGAAGCTGGGCGGCGACTGGCTGCCGCCGTCCGCCGACGCGTCCCCGGACGCCGTGCTCCCGGGCATCCCGGCCGACGCCACGTCCGTCCGGCTCGTCGTCTTCGCCCCCGGAACGGACGACGCCGACCTGAAACTGCGCTTCGCCGGGGCCAACAGCGCGATCACTCCCGCAGGGCACGAGACCCTGCACGTCAAGAGCGGCATGACGGCGGCCGTCGACCTCGGGGACGTCACCAAGGGGGAGGCGGGTTCGCTGCTGCTGACCGCCGACGGCAGCAGGACGCCGGTCGTGGCCGCCCTGCGGGTCACCCGCGGCAAGGACGACAAGCAGGAGACGGCGTTCGTCCCCGCCACCGCGCCGGTCGACCGGCGCGGCACCGTCGCCGACAACCGCGCCAAGAGCAGCACCCTGGCCCTGGTCGCGCCCGGCAAGGAGGCGGCACAGGTGAAGGTGACCTCCTCGGCGGGCAGCGAGGGCGGCACGGCCGTCAGCAAGACGTACACCGTCAAGCCCGGTACGACACTGACGGTGGAACCTCCGGAGCCGTCCGGGGCGAAGGGCGCCTACGCGGTGACCGTGGAGAAGGTCTCCGGCGGCCCGGTGCACGCCTCCCGCATGCTCGCCCTCCCGAAGGACGGCGTCCCCATGTTCACGATCCAGCCCGTCCCGGACGACCGCTCGACGGTGGCGGTCCCCGAGGCGGGACAGGACCTGTCGATGCTGAACCGCTGAACCGCTGAACCGCTGAACCGCTGAAGTCCGGCCGGCCGGCCGGACCGGTGGAGGAGGCCGGTCAGTCCTCGCCGTACCGCGGGTCGACCGACTCCGGTGCCAGCCCGAGGAGTTCGGCCACCTGCTCCACCACGACCTCGTGCACCAGCATCGCCCGCTCGTCCCGCGTCTTCGTGCGGATCTCCACCGGCCGCCGGTAGACCACGATCCGGTCCGGGGCGTCGCCGTGCGCGGCGACGTACCGTCCGAGCGGCACGGACTCGCCGTCGAACGGGAAGACGTCCAGACCGTCGGGGTCGCTCACGGTGGCACCCTCCTCGCCGAGGGTGACCGGCACCTCCCGCACGACGAAGTCGACCGCCGACAACTGCGGCCAGAGCCGCTCCAGCCGCTCCGCCGAGTCGTGCACCAGGTCGACGAACGCCTCACCGCGGCTGACCGACAGCGGCACTTGGGGCGGTGCGATCGGTCCGCGCATGCCGCGTCCGTGGCGGTCGCGGTGGCGCGGCCGCGGGCTGCCGGGGCTGGGGGAGCCCCCGGTGGTGGCCGGAGGAGGTACGGGGCTGTCCATCACTCCCGAGGGTATCCGCCGGCCGGCCCCGCGCACGTAGTGGTCGCATATCCGCCGAATGTCGCCCGATGCACATTTCGGTCACCTCTGCGATCATTTACGGCCACCTGGCGGACCGGGGCCTGTCCGTTGAAGCACTCTGTGAAGACAGCTTGCTGACAGATTTCCTTGTCCGGAAAGTCCGTCACCGCGGCCTCCGTGCAGGTCAACAGGGCGGTGCGGAAGCGGCGTCCACAGGGCGAACCAGGACGACACGGATGAGTGAGCGGGGGGTGAGTCGTCGCGGACCGCTCAAGAGTGCGGTACCGTCCAACCTCGTGAGCCCTGTACGTCGCTGTTCGCGCACTGCGTGCGGCCGCCCGGCCGTCGCGACGCTGACGTACGTCTACGCCGATTCGACCGCCGTTCTCGGACCGCTCGCCACCTACGCCGAGCCCCACTGCTACGACCTGTGCGCCGAGCACTCCGAGCGGCTGACCGCGCCCCGCGGCTGGGACGTGGTCCGGCTCGCCCTCGACAGCGGCCCCGCCCGCCCCAGCGGCGACGACCTCGAAGCGCTGGCCAACGCCGTGCGTGAAGCGGCCCGCCCGCAGGAGCGGGTCGCCGGACAGGGCGGCGCCCCCGGGGCCGTGGGCCCCAACGGCCGTGAGGCCGACCCGATGGAGGTCGCCCGCCGAGGCCACCTCAGGGTGCTGCGCTCACCCGACTCCTGACGCCCCGGCGGCTCCGGCCCCGCGTCAACGCCCGTCCACCCGCTCGTCCGATACCCGGATTGTCAGTGCCTCCGGGTAGCTTTGTGTCGACCGTTCAGGATTCCAGGAGGGGTTGGCCGTGGCTGATCTGTCGCAGCTCGTGAAGGCGTACGACGTCCGCGGGGTCGTGCCCGACCAGTGGGACGAGCCGCTGGCCGAACTGTTCGGCGCCGCCTTCGCCCAGGTCACCGGTGCGGATGCGATCGTGACCGGGCACGACATGCGCCCCTCCTCGCCCGGTTTGTCCCGGGCCTTCGCACGGGGCGCCGCGGCCCTCGGCGTCGACGTCACCGAGATCGGGCTCTGCTCGACCGACGAACTGTATTTCGCCAGCGGCGCGCTCGGCCTGCCCGGCGCGATGTTCACCGCCTCGCACAACCCCGCGCAGTACAACGGCATCAAGATGTGCCGCGCCAACGCGGCGCCCATCGGCCAGGACACCGGCCTCGCCGACATCCGCGCCCTCGTCGAGGCGTGGGCGGAGACCGGCACGGCGCCCGCACCGGCCGCCGCCCCCGGCACGATCACCGAGCGGGACGTGCTCGGTGACTACGCGGCACACCTGCGCGGCCTCGTCGACCTGTCCGGCATCCGCCCGTTGAAGGTCGTGGTGGACGCGGGCAACGGCATGGGCGGGCACACCGTCCCCACCGTCCTCGCCGGCCTCCCCGTCGAACTCGACGCCCTGTACTTCGAGTTGGACGGCACCTTCCCCAACCACGAGGCGAACCCCCTCGACCCGAAGAACCTCGTCGACCTCCAGGCGCGCGTGCGCGAAGTCGGCGCCGACCTCGGCCTCGCCTTCGACGGCGACGCCGACCGCTGCTTCGTCGTCGACGAGAAGGGCGACCCGGTCTCCCCGTCCGCGATCACCGCCCTGGTCGCCGCCCGCGAGCTCGCCAAGCACCCCGGCGGCACGGTCATCCACAACCTGATCACCTCCTGGTCCGTCCCGGAGGTCGTCGAGGAGAACGGCGGCAAGGCCGTCCGCACCCGCGTGGGCCACTCCTTCATCAAGCAGGAGATGGCCCGCACCGGCGCGATCTTCGGCGGCGAGCACTCCGCGCACTACTACTTCCGCGACTTCTGGAACGCCGACACCGGCATGCTCGCCGCCATGCACGTCCTCGCCGCGCTCGGCGGCCAGGACGGCTCCCTGTCGCAGTTGGTCGCCCAGTACGACCGCTACGCCGCCTCCGGCGAGATCAACAGCACCGTCGCCGACCAGGCGGGCCGCGCCGCCGCGGTCAAGGCCGCGTACGCGGACCTGGAGGGCGCCGAGCTCGACGAGCTCGACGGCCTCACCGTCACCACCCGCGACTGGTGGTTCAACCTCCGGGCGTCCAACACGGAGCCGCTCCTCCGCCTGAACGTGGAGGCCCGCGACGCCGCCACGGTCGCCCGGGTGCGGGACGAGGTCCTCGCCGTCGTCCGCGCGTAGGCCGCGGGCCCGGACCGTCCGCGCCGCCCGCGCGCGGGAGTCCACCGCGGGCGGCCACGGCCCGTACCGACCTGCGGCAGCGGGACGTGGCGAGCGACTACCCTGGCCGCACAAGGACGTACACCGAAAGGGAACCCCCATGCCGCTCGAAGCCGGTCTCCTGGAGATCCTCGCCTGCCCGGAGTGCCACGCACCCCTCCACGAGGAGACCGAGCCCGCCCACGAGCTGGTGTGCGAGAGCAAGAGCTGCGGCCTGGCCTACCCCGTGCGCGACGGCATCCCCGTCCTGCTCGTGGACGAGGCCCGGCGCCCCTCCTGACCCGTCCGCCCGGCCAGGCCCACACCCGTACGGCGTACGCCACGGCAATCGGAGGCTGATCAACGGTGTTGTTCGACGAGTCGCTCCTCGATGACCCCGAAGCCCTCTCCCGCGCCGATCTGTACGGCCTCCTGCGCGGCGCCGCCGAATCCGGCGCCCGGGTCCGCACGGCCGCCCGCAACGCGGCCGAAGCGGGCGTCGCCGCGCTCAGGCCGGACGGCCGCCCGCGCGCCGTCCTCGTCGCCGGGCCCGCGCCCGCCGCGGGCTGCACCGCCGACCTGCTCACCGCCCTCGCCGGCGGCAGCGCCCCGGTCACCCTGATCCGGCCCACCGGCGTCGCGCCCGCGCCCGGCGCCCTGCGCTGGACGCTCCCCGGCTGGACGGGCCCGCTGGACCTGCTGCTCGTCGCCAGCCCGGACGGCACCGAACCGGGCCTCGCGATCCTGCTGGAGCAGGCGTACCGCCGCGGCTGCTCCGTCGTCTGCGTCACCCCGGAGGGCACCCCCCTCGCCGACGCCACCGAGCAGGCCCGCGGCCTGACGATCCCCCTGACCACCGCCCCGGGCGAGAACCGCTCCGGGCCCGCCGAGCCGACGGCCGACAAGGCGCTGCCCATCGGCCCCGGTCTCCTCTGGTCCCTGGTCACCCCCCTGCTCGCGCTCACCGACCGCATCGGCCTGCTCGCCGCCGACCCGGCCGGGGTCGAGTCCCTCGCCGACCGGCTCGACCAGGTCGCCGAGCGCTGCGGCCCCGCCATCGCCACCTACAGCAACCCCGCCAAGACCCTGGCCGCCGAGCTCGCGGGCACCCTCCCGCTGATCTGGGCGGAGGGCGACCTCGCGGGCGCGGTCGGCAGGCACTTCGCGATGGTCCTCGCCGCACTCGCGGGCCGCCCGGCGCTCGCCGCCGAGCTCCCCGAGGCACTCACCGCGCACGGCACCCTGCTCGCCGGGGACTTCGCGGCGGGCGCCGACCCGGAGGACTTCTTCCGCGACCGCGTCGAGGACCCCGAGGCCCTGCACGCGCGCGTGGTGCTGCTCCGCGAACGCGAGCCGGACGTCGCCTCACCGGCCTCCGCCGCCCGCGAACTCGCGCTCTCCCGCGACACCCCCATCAGCGAGCTGGAGGCCACCGCGGGCGGCACGCCCCTGGAGACCGCCGCGGAGCTGCTCGCCATCACCGATTTCGCCGCCGTCTACCTGGCGCTCGCCTCCACCCCGTAGAGCCTGTAAAACCCATAAAACCCGTAGAACTCGCAGAAACGACTTCATCCCCAGCAACGACGTGGGCCGCGACAGCGCCGCGGCAGGCCGGACACCAGCCGTACGACCCAGTCAGGAACCGCCTCATGGACCGCCTCGCCAATACCGTGCGCCCCTACGCCTGGGGCTCCACCACCGCGATCCCCGAGCTGCTCGGCACCACCCCCACCGGCGCGCCGCAGGCGGAGCTGTGGCTGGGCGCCCACCCCGCCGCCCCCTCCCGCGTCGACCGAGGGGACGGCCCCCGCCCCCTCTGCGACACCATCGCCGCCGACCCCGAGGGCGAGCTCGGCGCCGAGGCCGTACGCCGCTTCGGGCCCCGGCTGCCGTTCCTCCTCAAACTCCTCGCCGCCGCCTCCCCGCTCTCCCTCCAGGTCCACCCCGACCTCGACCGGGCCAGGGCCGGATTCGCCGAGGAAGAGGCCCGTGGCATCCCCGCCGACGCCCCGCACCGCACCTACCGGGACGCCAACCACAAACCCGAACTGCTCTGCGCGCTCACCCCCTTCGAGGGGCTCTGCGGCTTCCGCGCGCCCGCCGGTACGGCCGGTCTGCTCGCCGCCCTGGAGGTCGACTCCCTCAAGCCGTACGTCGACCTCCTGCACGCCCAGCCCGAAGCGGACGCCCTGCGCGAGGTCCTCACCGCCGTCCTGACCGCCGAGCACTCCGCCCTCGCCGAGACCGTCCACGAGGCCGCCGTCGCGGCCGCACGGCTCGCCGCCGAGGACGGCCCGCACCGCGCCGCGTACGCCGCCTACGCCTCGATCGCCCACCACTACCCCGGCGACCCCGGCGTCATCGCCGCCATGCTCCTCAACCACGTACGCCTCAACCCCGGCGAGGCCCTCTACCTCGGCGCGGGCGTCCCCCACGCCTACCTCGACGGCCTCGGCGTCGAAATCATGGCCAACTCGGACAACGTGCTGCGCTGCGGCCTCACCCCGAAGCACATCGACGTGCCCGAACTGCTCCGCGTCGTCCGCTTCGAGGCCACCGACGCCGCCGTCCTCCGCCCCGAGGCCGACGCGGGCGGCGAGGAGGTCTACGCGACGCCCGTCGACGAATTCCGCCTCTCCCGCCACGTCTTCGCCCCCGCGTCCGAGACCCCCGCCACCCTTGTCCCCGGCAGCCCCCAGATCCTCCTGTGCACCTCCGGCACCGCCGTCCTGCGCGCCGCCGACGGCACCGAGCTGGCGCTCCGCCGAGGCGATTCGGCGTACCTACGGGCCGACGAGCGCGCCGAACTCACCGGCGACGACGCCACCGTCTTCCGCGCCACGGTCGCCGTCCGATGAGCGCGTCGGGCGGGACCAGGGCCATCGTCGCCGCGCTGGGCGCCAACCTGGCCATCGCCGTGGCCAAGTTCGTGGCCTTCGCGTTCAGCGGCTCGTCGTCGATGCTCGCCGAAGGAGTGCACTCGGTCGCCGACTCCGGCAATCAGGCGCTGCTCCTGCTCGGCGGCAGGAAGGCGGAGAGGAAGGCGAGCGAGGAGCACCCCTTCGGCTACGGCCGGGAGCGCTACGTCTACGGATTCCTCGTCTCCATCGTGCTGTTCACCATCGGCGGCGTCTTCGCGCTGTACGAGGGCTACGAGAAGATCAGGGCGCCGCACGAGCTGGAGAACTGGTACTGGCCGGTCGGCGTGCTCGTCTTCGCCGTCGTCGCGGAGGGCTTCTCCTTCCGTACGGCCATCAAGGAGTCCAACGCGCTGCGCGGCAAGCAGTCCTGGGGCGCCTTCGTGCGCACCGCCAAGGCACCCGAGCTGCCCGTCGTCCTCCTGGAGGACTTCGGCGCGCTCGTCGGCCTCGTCCTCGCCCTGTGCGGCGTCGGCCTGACCCTCGCCACCGGCGACGGCGTGTGGGACGGCGTCGGCACCCTCTGCATCGGCGTCCTGCTCGTCCTCATCGCACTGGTCCTGGCCGCCGAGACCAAGTCCCTCCTGCTCGGCGAGGCCGCCGGACCGGAACAGATCGCCCGGATCCGCGCCGCCGCCGTCGACGGCGGGACGGTGACCGACGTCATCCACATGCGGACCCTCCACCTCGGCCCCGAGGAACTCCTCGTCGCCGCCAAGATCGCCGTGCGGCACGACGACACCGCCGCGGAGGTCGCCCGCGCGATCGACGCGGCGGAGTCGCGTATCCGTGCCGCGGTCCCGATCGCGCGCGTCATCTACCTCGAACCGGACATCTACTCGGAGGAAGCGGCAGCCGCGGGCGAGGACCCGGCGGCAACGCCGGGGGGTCCGGCCCGCCACTGAGCGATTGCCGCCGGGTCGCCGCCGGGTCGGTGCCGGGGCCCGGCCGAAGGCCGGGGGAGGCGACGGCGGGCCGGACGGGAATCACTCCCTGCCCAGCGGCGAGCGCACCCCTTACGAGATCTCCCCGAGCACCCCCATGATCGCCCCACGGTCCTCCGGCACGGCCAGCAACCGATCCCGGAACCCCGAATCCATCAACTTCCGCGACAACGTCGCGAGAATCCGCAGGTGTTCATCCCCGGCCGCGGCCGACGGCACGGCGATCATGAAGATCAGCCGGGCCGACGTACCGTCCAGCGCCCCCCACTCGATCCCCTCCGCGGACCGGGCGAACCCCACCACCGGCCCCGACACCGCGTCCGTCTTCGCATGGGGAATGGCGATCGACTCCCCGAGCCCGGTCGTGCCCAGTTCCTCCCGCGCGAGCGCGGCGGCGACCAGCCCATCGACGTCCGTCACCTTCCCGGAGGCGGTCAGCAGCTCCGCCATCTCGCGGATCGCCGCCTCCTTGGAGGTCGCGGCGAGCTCCGGCCGTACGGTCCGCTCGGTGAGACAACCGGAGAGTGCGGAAGGGGCGCCCGCCGGGGGAGAAGCCTCTCCCGCAGGTGCGGGTGGCGTGGGAGGGGCGGTCGTCGTCCCTGAGGCGCCTCCCAGGGACATCAGGGTCACGGTGGCCAGCGCCGTCACCGCCATGCCGACGGCGATGGCGACGAAGAACATCGGCACCCCGCCGACCGCGCCCAGCACGGCCACGATCGGCCCGCCGTGCGGCACGTTGTCCTTCACCGCGGCGAGCCCCGCCACGGCACCCGCCACCGCGCCGCCGAGCATATTGGCCGGGATCACCCGGGCCGGGCGGGCGGCGGCGAACGGGATGGCGCCTTCCGTGATCCCGAAGAAGCCCATGAACAGCGCCGCCAGGCCCGTCTCCCGCTCCTGGTCGGTGAACATCCGGCGCCGCAGCAGCGTCGCCAGCCCCTGCCCGAGCGGCGGCACCGGAATGGCCGCGGCGCACATCCCCATGATCTCGGGGTTCTTGGAGACCAGGCCCGCGCCGAAGAGGAAGGCCGTCTTGTTGACCGGCCCGCCCATGTCGAAAGCGATCATGAGGCCCAGCAGTACGCCGAGCAGCGCCGCGCTCGCCCCCGTCAGCCCGCCCAGCCAACTCGTCAGATGCGCGAAGACCCAGGAGATCGGCCGGCCGATGACATAGATGAAGAACAGCCCCAGCACCGTCGTCGAGACGATCGGGATCACGATGACCGGCATGATCGGCCGGACGAACCTGGGGACCTCGATCTTCTTGAGCCAGCGGACCAGATATCCGGCCAGGAACCCGGTGGCGATCGCCCCGATGAAGCCCGCGCCCGCCTTGCTGTCGTACAGCTCGCCGTGGCTCGCGATCCAGCCGCCCACCATGCCGGGCACCAGCGCGGGCCGGTCCCCGATCGCATAGGCGATATAGCCCGAGAGGATCGGGATCATCAGGGTGAAGCCGATGGTCCCGATGTCGTTGACGTGCCGCCAGAAAGGGTTGTCGAAGACGATCCCCTGCGGGGTGGTGTGCCCGCCCAGTGCCAGTGACACCGCGATCAGCAGCCCGCCGACGACCACGAACGGAATCATGTAGGAGACACCGTTCATCAGGGCCTTGTAGACGGCGCTGCGCTCCTTGCCACCGCCACCGCCCCCTACGGCCGTCGACGGCATCCCGCCCGCGCCCGCGCCTCCGGCACCCGCGTACACCGGCGCGCTCCGCACCCGCTCGATCAGCCGTTCCGGGTGGTGAATGCCCTCCGCCACCCCGACGGACAGCACCCTCTTGCCGGCGAAACGGCTCAGGTCGACGTCCTTGTCGGCGGCGACGATGATGCCGTCCGCCTCCCTGACATCGTTGTCAGTCAGCACGTTCTCCGCACCGATCGACCCCTGTGTCTCCACCTTCATCCGATGACCGAGCGCCTGGGCGGCCTGCGCCAGTTTCTCCGCCGCCATATAGGTGTGGGCGATACCGGTCGGGCATGCGGTCACCGCCAGCAGCCTGAGCCCCGGCCCCCTGACCCCCGCGCCCTCGGAAGGGTCGGCTGGACTGGTCACTTGGATCTCCTCACAGCTCGTCGTGCGCGGCAGCGCGCAGATCACTCGTGCCCCGCGCTGATCGCATCCTGCAACACCGGGCCCGCACAGGAAAAGGATCACAAGGCCCGGAGCCGGAACAGGGCCGGACGGGGCTGGGGTTCACCGGCACGATCGGTGTAGATTCGTGACCGAAGCCAGACGTCGCTGCTGATGGCGGTCGGGCGGCCCGCACGACGGACCGGCCGAGGGAGAGAGGGCCTCCGACGGACTGCGCTGCGGCCAGGGGACGGGTGTCTTCGGACGGGTGCGGACGCGCCTGCCGGTGCCGGTCGTCCCGGCAGTCCGGCCGCGTGCACAGCCGTACCCAATCCTCGCTCGCCCCTTCAGGAGGAGCAGCCCGTATGACCACCACCTCCACCGGTCAGGACTTCAAGGTCGCGGACCTGTCGCTGGCCGCTTTCGGTCGTAAGGAGATCACCCTCGCCGAGCACGAGATGCCCGGCCTGATGGCGATCCGCAAGGAGTACGCGGAGGCGCAGCCGCTGGCGGGCGCCCGGATCACCGGCTCGCTGCACATGACGGTGCAGACGGCCGTCCTCATCGAGACGCTGGTCGCGCTGGGTGCCCAGGTGCGCTGGGCGTCCTGCAACATCTTCTCCACCCAGGACCACGCGGCCGCGGCCATCGCCGTCGGCCCCGAGGGCACCCCGGAGAACCCGCAGGGCGTGCCCGTCTTCGCCTGGAAGGGCGAGACGCTGGAGGAGTACTGGTGGTGCACGGAGCAGGCGCTGACCTGGCCCGGCACCGCCACCGGCGGCCCGAACATGATCCTGGACGACGGCGGTGACGCCACCCTCCTGGTGCACAAGGGCGTCGAGTTCGAGAAGGCCGGCGCGGCCCCGGACCCGTCGACGGCGGACAGCGAGGAGTACGCCCAGATCCTCACGCTCCTCAACCGCACGCTGGGTGAGAGCCCGCAGAAGTGGACCCAGCTGGCGTCCGAGATCCGCGGCGTCACCGAGGAGACCACCACCGGCGTCCACCGCCTCTACGAGATGCAGCAGGCGGGCACGCTGCTCTTCCCGGCGATCAACGTGAACGACGCCGTCACCAAGTCGAAGTTCGACAACAAGTACGGCTGCCGCCACTCGCTGATCGACGGCATCAACCGCGCCACCGACGTCCTCATCGGCGGCAAGGTCGCGGTCGTCTGCGGCTACGGCGACGTGGGCAAGGGCTGCGCCGAGTCGCTGCGCGGCCAGGGCGCCCGCGTCATCGTCACCGAGATCGACCCGATCAACGCCCTCCAGGCGGCGATGGACGGCTTCCAGGTCACCACCCTGGACGAGGTCGTCGAGATCGCCGACATCTTCGTCACCACCACCGGCAACAAGGACATCATCATGGCCGCCGACATGGCCAAGATGAAGCACCAGGCCATCGTGGGCAACATCGGCCACTTCGACAACGAGATCGACATGGCGGGCCTGGCCAAGATCCCCGGCGTCGTCAAGGACGAGGTCAAGCCGCAGGTCCACACCTGGACCTTCCCGGACGGCAAGGTTCTGATCGTCCTCTCCGAGGGCCGTCTGCTGAACCTGGGCAACGCGACGGGCCACCCGTCCTTCGTGATGTCGAACTCCTTCGCGGACCAGACGCTGGCCCAGATCGAGCTCTTCACCAAGCCGGAGGCGTACCCCACCGACGTCTATGTGCTGCCGAAGCACCTGGACGAGAAGGTGGCCCGCCTCCACCTCGACGCGCTCGGCGTCAAGCTGACCACGCTCCGCCCGGAGCAGGCCGCCTACATCGGCGTCCCGGTCGAGGGCCCGTACAAGCCGGACCACTACCGCTACTGACAGCACTGCCGCGGCCGCTGACCGCGGCCACCGCAGAAGTCGGACAGGCCCCCGCCCTCCCCGGTGGGGGCCTGTCCCGTTCGCGCCAAGGACCCCACCATGCCTCGCGGCCGCTACTCCCTCCACGACCCGCACGACCACACCCCCCTAGGTGCGGAGCACTTCCACTGCGCCACCGGCCCCTCCGGCTGGCGCTACGTCTCCCAGCTCACCACCCCCTCCGGCGAGCACGCGGGCTCCGTCGACCTCACGCTCGACGACCTCGGCCGCCCGATCCGCGTCCAGCTCCACGCGGCGAGCTGGCAGGTGCGGGGCGCGGCGCTCGACGGCGTCACCTGGGTGCGTACCGACCCCACCGGCGAACACGCGCAGGAGGGCAACGTGGCCGCCCATGCCTTCAGCGGCGCCTCCCCGGCCTTCTACGTGGCCCTGTCCCGGCTGCTGCGACTGACACCCGGCGAGGGCGCGAAACGCGTCCGGCTCGTCGGCTTCACCGCCCCCGTGCTGGCTCCCCGCACCTTCGACCAGGCGTGGGCCCTGCTCGACAGGACAGCACACCCCACCGACAACGGTGTGCTGACCGTGGACGAGTACCAGGTCAGCGACCTGGAGACAGGGGAGCAGCACTCGGTCCACCTGGCCGGGGACGTGGTCCTCGCGGCACCGGGCGTGGAGCTGGAGGAGCTCGAAAGCCCGCCGTCGTCGTTCACCTGACCGAGGGAGGGGCACAAGGCGGGCACCGACCGCCCCCGACGGCCCCAGGCCGATGTGCGCGAGGGCGCGCTGGCCTGGTACTGTCCTCTTCGCCTCACAAAACCTGTTGACACGGGTCGCGTGAGGAGGTAGATTCGAACGGTTGCCGGGGAGCTGGACAGCTCACCCCGTGACAGTTAGAATCTAAATCGCTTCGGCGGCGGATTGAATTCGCCCGGAGCAATCCCGACCCTTTATGGGAAGCGAAAAGGCCGATTAGCTCGGCCGAAGCACTTCTGATAAAGTCGGTCAAGCCGGAAAGCGAAAGCAAGAAGGCAAACCCCGCTCCAACAGGGGGCCGGAAACGGAATTCGGGCCGGAAACGGGCCGGGAAACGGATCTGGTAAGGTTGGAAACAACGAAGG